>DAOWFN010000019.1 GCA_030637945.1 Gammaproteobacteria bacterium | reverse complement strand
CGTTTAGCTGGTGCTTTACGCTTAGCTACTTTTTTCTTTGTTGCTTTTTTCTTAGTGGTACGAGCCATTTTAAAAGTCCCCTTTTGTGAGTTACATTCAAAAGTATAAAACTAAATTAGAATTAAGCAAACTTTTTTTTACATTTTACAAAATTTTTTATTAAGCAAATAAACTACTTAACAAAGAAAATATTATTTATTAATGATGAAAATTTACTTTTAAACATTGTTCATAGTTAATTTACAGTTAAAATCTAAATCCTGTTTGTATAAAACCACCGATTGAATTATCTCTAAACGTTGCTGCTACATCCAGATTAAAACCTAACCAAAAACCTATGCCTGCAGTTAATGTTGTATCTTTTGCACCATCAGAAATACCACTTGCTAAGTTTTTACTAGCGCCAATACGTAATTGCGCAAAATCAAATGTATTAAATTCAGCACCTACAGCTATATACCGTGTTTTTAAGCCATCAAACGAAGGGTTTGCTAACAATGGTTCGTTTTCAAGCAGGTCATAATCAACAGCCAGCGTTAGTAACCTATTACGGTAAGCAAGACCAATGCGCGCCTCTGTATCAAAATTTAAGGTTTGGCCGAGTACATCAAAGTCATCAGTAATTAAATTGCGTATATTTAAACCCAAACGGAAAGGATCAGACAAATCAACAGCAAAACCTAAATCAACTGTAGTGAAAGTACCTAAATGAAACTGTGTATCCTCCTCCCTTAGATTCTCAAATCCCGTCGACGCATTTATTATTGGTTCTCTTAAAGTAAACACCTGAATATCAACAATTTTAGGTTTTATACCAATAGAAACTTTTTTTTCTAAAATCTGGAAATCTTTTGCAAACGAAATACCAACCTCGGTCGCAAGTACTCCTTCTATATTTAAAATATTGTAGCTATCACTGGTTAGCTGTTTCTCAAACTCAACGATATCGCAATTTGGAGCACCCAACTTGCACGATAAAGTGTCAACCGCACCAGCAGCAATAACATCACCCCTTAAACTGATTGCCATGGCAAACGAATCAAAAGCTTTACCCATAGCAACTACGCCTGTAACCTCTGGTGCAATAATCTTTTCTTCTAAACTTTTAAGAATAAGTCCCATATCCAAAATGGCACTTACTTCACCCAAGTTATCTCCTAAATCTTTTGCGGCCTGTCTGCGATCATCCGCATCCTGAAAATCCTGGATATCCGTTACCAGATCATCATCATCTCTTAAAACCGCACCGACACCAATTAACAATGAAAAATCATCGCCTGGTCGTTGATTAGTTAACATGGCAGGATTCGCCCATGCAGCTGTCGCCAGATCTGCAGTTGCGACTGATACGCCACCCATTGCTAGCGATCGTCCTTCAAATGTAAATGGGATTGCAGATACGACTTGTGAAAATACTGATAACGCAACAACTGATAAGATCTTGCTGGTAAGTTTCATAATGTTCTCTCTGAAAAAGTCATGTCCTGATATGTATCGAAAACAATAATTTTGTGGATTTATATCCCTACTACGAGCATATATCAATGTTAAACAAACACAAGCTTTCCTGATAACATGAACATAACGGCAAACAACCTGTCTGTTTAGCTTTTTACGCTACAAATTATTTTATTTCACAACCAACTACTGACTAGAATTTATTATCAACGATGAACGATACAGCATCACCTGACAAACCAGTATACGCAGGATTATTCAGACGGTTATTTGCAATTTTTTATGACAGTTTTTTATTAATTGCCATACTTTTTATTGTCACTGCTATTGCAACAGCTCTCAATCAAGGTAATGCGATCGAACCAGATGACACTTTTTACCCACTATATGTTTTTATAGTTTTCAGCCTAAGCTATCTATACTTTGCCTGGTTCTGGATTCACGGCGGGCAATCACTGGGAATGAAAACCTGGCGCATACAGTTACGATCAACAGACAACAGGAAAATTGGCTGGAAAACGGCCGGCATTCGATTTGTCATCGCCCTTTTTTCCTGGGGATTTTTTGGTCTGGGTTTTCTCTGGGCACTTTTTGATAAAAAAAATCGTTGCTGGCATGACCTGGCTAGCCATACCGAACTTTTAGACTTGAAAACCTCAAACAAAAACTAGCGATATTATTTATGTCTGTCATCCTGAGCGAAGCCGAAGGATCTTGCTAAACCATTAATTGTTTGTCAAACGTAAGATCCTTCGGCTTCGCTCAGGATGACAAAATAGTAATTACTAAAACCTTTAGTTTTACTAACTTAAGACAATAAAAAACACATAATTGACAAGTCAAAACATAAGCTGACTTTTTAACACTGTTTTTTTAATGCACTCGCCTCATAAAGTAAGTGCTAATAATCATTACCATAACCAGTGGTACAGACGCACTTAGTATTGGCGCGACATGCAACGCCAGGCCTAGATGATTAATCGAACGATTAATCACAAAATAGATAACACCGATAAGTACCGCCAGAATTATACGCTGCCCGATGCCGCCACTACGCGGAGTAGTCGAAAATACGATCGGCATAGCGATCAATAACATCGCAAGACAAGTTAAGGGTGTGAAAATCTTTATCCAGAATTCCAACAGGTATTTATCATTATCAAGATTATTATCCTGCAGGTATTGGCTATAGGTTAACAGCTCAGTCGCTGACATATCTTTTGATTTGAGTTCAAGAACAGAAAACAATTCCAGTATGATAAGCCGCTTTAAGATCAGCTGTTTTTCAAATGATGTTTTAACGCCGGCATCTGATATCTCTGAGCGTTTAATGTTATCTAATACCCACTCCTCATTTCGATACTGTGCCTTTTCAGCATAAATAATCGAATTCAACTGACGTTTGTCATTAAGCTCATACACACGTACATGCCTTAATCCATGGTCTGGCAGTATCTGTTTGACGTTAACATATCGATTACCATCTCGTACCCAGATATCATTATTACCGCCTACGATTAATTTTTCCTCCATTGCTTCTGCACGGTATGTTTTAGCAAAACGCGAGGCAGATGGCACAACATATTCACCAAGAGCAGCTACTAAAATAGCAATAAACAAACCTATCTGCAGTACCGAACGAGTAATGCGCATCGTACTGATGCCTGATGCGCGCATGACGATTAGCTCAGAGCTTGCCGCCATAGCGCCTAAAGACAAAATTCCACCGAGCAATAATATCGAAGGTGACAATTCATACAAACGCTGAACCAGGCCAAGAAAAACATATATGGCCGCTTGCAGTGTCCCGTAATCTCCTTTACCGACGTCTTTTAATTGGGAAACAAAATCAACAAAAGCAAATATCGACAGGATTACAAAACTGGCGAGCAAGCAACCGGTGATTACTGATCTGGCAATATATCGATCAACTACCATCAGGCTCACTCACTACTGTTTTTTTTTCAGTTTTAGAACTCGTTAGATAACCGCCTCGTTTTAACAGGATCAGCGTGATAACGATGGCGATGAGGTGCACCCACCAGGTACCGACCCACACGGGAACTTTTTCCTGCACTATCCAGGTTTTGCCAACACCGAGAAGATTTGAATAAATTAAATACAGGATTAACGCTACCGCAAGTTTCGCATACTTGCCACTGCGTGGATCTGTCTGACTTAACGGCAAAGCCATAAATGCAACGATAATAGTGGCGAGAGGAATCGTTATCCGCCATTGCAATTCAGCCTGATCTTTTGGCTCTGCTGAAACCCAAAGCTCAGAAAAACTTTTAGTCTTTTCCGACAGGCGTGCTTTCACCTGTTTCTTACTTATGTGGATGCCATAGTCTTCATATCTGATGATTTTAAAATCTGCTTCACCTGCATTGCCGATATAATGTGTACCATCATGCATCATTATATAACGTTGTCCACTGCCGTCAAAATAACTGCTTGTCCTGGTCGCTAAGTCTACGTAACTTTTATTGTCACGATGCTGCTGAAAAAAAACATTTTCAATCTGATGACTTCTTTCATCCTCTGATTCCAGAAACAACACGCCATCCCTTTTGCTGGAACGATTAAACTGGCCGACGATTAAAGTATCGACTTCGACCTGACTACTTACATCAGCTTTTATCAGAGCGCGCTGATAAGAGATTACCGGCTGCACAAACATCAGCAATACAAGCAACAATAACGTTATCGGCACTGCAACTATCATCAATGGACGATACCATTGCATCGGGCCAATACCTGCCGACATCATCGCCGCCATTTCACTATCATGATATAGCCGCCCGAAAGCCAGCAATACGCCCATCAAAAGGCTTAGCGGTATTAAAATAACGCTAAATTCAAAAAGACTGTTTATCAGATAAGATAGAAATACACTCAGTGGAATAATACCTTGTGACACCCATTTTAATAGATGAACCACTTCGGTGCTCAACACGATGATCAGTAAAACAAAAATTACTGACATAAATGCGGTTAGCAGTTCCTTTGCAATATATTTATCTATGATGGTTAGCTTCATTTTCACGCTGATGAATGAGTCTCATCAAAATATTAACGACGTATTAACTATAGTATTAACGGAAGTTTAACCCGAAAAGTTATCGAAATAACAATAATTGTCAGGCCAGGTGAAATTTGCCCTAAAAAACGAACTATCACACTACCCTCTATGCAATAAATTGCATACAATGGAGCCAATCTATAGTTAACGTCAGCATATTAAGTACCTACTTTCCTGGAGAACTCATGGAATATTCAGTTAAAAGCGGCCACCCCGAAAAACAGCGAATCGGCTGTGTTGTCATTCCAGTCTACGCATCAAGAAAACTTTCACCTTCAGCCAAGATTATCGATAAAGCCAGTAACGGCTACATCTCCAATCTGGTTCGACGCGGCGAAATTGAAGGTGACTTAGGTAATACCCTGTTATTACACAATGTGGAAAATACGCTATGTGACCGCGTACTGTTTATCGGCTGCGGTAAAGAAAAAGATATTACTATAAAAACTTTTTACAAATTAAACCACACCATGGTGAAAACACTAAAATCCACCGGTGCAACCGAAATAGCTTCTTATCTCACTGAGATACCCGTAAAACGAAAAGATGTGAACTGGAAAATAAAACATTCAATCGAAGCGATCGATGAGGCTTTATATATATTCAATCAACTTAAATCTAAAAAGGATGAACCACGCCGCCCATTAAGAAAATTTATTTTCAACGTAAATGGCCGCGGCCAGTTAATGCAGGGAGAAGATGCTGTCCGTCAGGGCATGGCAGTTTCAGCAGGCATCCATCTTGCAAAAGATCTGGGTAATCTACCTGGCAATATCTGCACCCCAACTTATCTCGCTGCAGCGGCAACAAAATTAGCAAAACAGCACAGCAAGATAAAAACCTCCGTACTGGAAGAAAACGACATGGAAAAACTTGGCATGGGCTCACTCCTATCCGTGTCTAAAGGCAGTCGTGAACCGGCCAAGCTGATTACCATGGAGTACATGGCTGGCGATAAAAAACAGGCACCCATCGTATTTGTCGGAAAAGGCGTCACCTTTGATTCCGGCGGCATTAGCCTGAAACCCGGAGCCGCAATGGACGAGATGAAATATGACATGTGTGGCGCCGCCAGTGTTGTTGGTGCAATGAATGCTATCGCGGAATTACAATTACCCGTCAACGTGGTTGGAATTATCCCCACCGTTGAAAATATGCCCGATGGCATTGCTTCACGACCCGGCGATGTCGTCACCAGCATGTCGGGACAAACCATAGAAATCCTGAATACTGATGCCGAAGGCCGTCTCATCTTATGTGACGCTTTGAGCTACGCAGAAAAATTTAACCCTGATGTGGTTATCGACATCGCCACACTTACCGGTGCTTGCATCGTTGCCTTAGGCGCACATCCAGCCGGATTACTGAGTAATCACAGCCCGCTGGCCAATGATTTACTGTCTGCTGGCCAGACCAGTGGTGATCGTTGCTGGCAGTTACCGTTATGGGACGATTATCAGGAGCAATTAAAAAGTAACTTCGCTGATATAGCAAATATCGGTGGCAAAGGGGCAGGCACGATTACTGCCGCCTGTTTCCTCTCTCGTTTCACCAAGAAATATCACTGGGCCCATCTGGACATTGCCGGTGTTGCGTGGAAAAACGGAACGCACAAGGGTGCGACGGGCAGACCCGTAGGATTACTCACACAGTACGTTCTTGATAGATTCCAGTCTGAAAAATAAGGCGCTCCGGCATGTCTGATTTCGACCAAAAAGAGATTCCAATACTCGATGATATTATCGATGATGACGAAATTGATGATGCAGAAGCCGATGCCGCTGAAACCGTAGATAGCCTCGATTTATTTGCAGGTGAAACAGGCGATTCAGCCGCTGAAACAGAGCCACAGAAAGATATAGATAACGCAGACGATATTTTTGATAAAGATGCTGCCAACAAAGAAATCGCTCGATATTCAGTTCAATGCAGCTACGAAGAAACCTACAGTGATCCAGCTTATCAATTGGTGAGCAAAGAAAAAGATGATGTTCCAGACACTGATGAGAATCCAGACAGATCCAACTCAAAATTTTCATTAGATCCTTTAACGTTAGAGCTAGCCGTAGAAAGCGTCGTAAAACAGATGATGCCGGATTTAGAACAACAATTACGATTTCTTATCCAACAATCACTGGAAAAAAAATTACCTGAAGCAATCATGATATTGACCGATGATAACAACGGTGAATCCTAGCTTCCTGCGGTTCTAACGCCGCCTCCCTGTACACCCTATAAACTATATAAGTCTACTTCTGATCTAACAACCAGAGCGACTGTTGGCGGCATGAGCAGACCTTCGAAACAAAAAACTTTATGTCCACAGATGAACGCAGATAAACACAGATAAACACAGATAAACACAGATAAACACAGATAAACACAGATAAAAGACTTTAGTTGATTGATGTCATCCTGAATAACAGTGAAGGATATTG
>DAOWFN010000105.1 GCA_030637945.1 Gammaproteobacteria bacterium | reverse complement strand
TTGCCGCCACCTGATTATCAGCGCTTAATTTATCAGTCATCTGTAGACCCGATACGCTTCTATCACCTGCTAAGTCTTGTATTCCTGTATTTTGTTGCCCTAAATAAAAACCCGTTATTAAAGCTGCGATCATTAAAGCTGCTCCGACCGACAACCATAATAATTTTTTACTATCTATCGCGCTTTTAAATTCACTATCCTGTGCAGCCGATTTTATATGAGACGATGTCACCGTATGGCTGCCTTCAGAGAATGCTGCTAGCAGTGATTTGTCAGCAATGATGTTAATGCGTCGTGTCAATCCATCAGAATATTTTTTTACGACACCGGCAGTTTTTTTATTAAAAACATCGGGGCCTTTATAACCTACCGCTCTCAAACGAAAATTAAGGTACTGCAAAGTGTCATCGGGAGGGAATGGTGATAGATTAAAGCTATGCGTGATACGCTCTTTTAACTGACGTATATGCGGCGCAGAAAGCTTTTCATCTAATTCCGGCTGCCCGAACAGCACCATCTGCAACAATTTGTTCTCATCTGTTTCCAGATTACTTAATAGACGAATCTCTTCCAGCGTTTCGATCGGCATGCTCTGGGCTTCTTCAACAAACAATACCACCTGCCGATTACTGGCATGTTTTTCCAACAGATACGCCTGTATCTGCTGCATCACATTCACTTTACTCATCTGGTCATTCACATCGAGATGAAGCTCATGCGCGATGACATGCAGTATATTATCTGGCGACAGACTCGGGTTTGCGATATAGATGACATCCACATCGCTGGATAAACGCACTTCGAGCATGCGGCACAGCATGGTTTTACCACTACCAACTTCGCCAACTACTTTGATGATCCCCTCACCACTATTGATGGCATAGATCAAAGCATCTAACGCCGCGCCACGTTGACTGCCTTCAAAGAATAAGCTTGTGTCTGGAGTAATTTTAAATGGTGGGCGGGCTAGACCAAAGTGCTCCTGATACATCAGTCGGTCCCTAATTTTTGTACACGGCTATATAATGTAGTGCGGTTTATTTTTAATGCTTTTGCAGCCTTGCTTACATTATTGTCATTCATCTCCAGGGCAATTCGTATACTTCGACTTTCGATCTCATCGATTAATTTATCCAGGTCAAATTCATCGGCCTGTAGTTGCTGCTTGATCATCTCATCACTTACCGAGGTTGCATCCTCGACTAAAGCCGTTGCTGACAGCTGCGTTTCTAGTTCAGCACTTAACTGTTCTTTATTAACACTCTGTCCCGGATATTTTGTCCCTAACCGAATAACGATGTTTCTTAATTCACGGACGTTGCCAGGATAATCATATTGCAACCATAGCTCACGTGCGCCATCGTCTAATACAAACGGTGATACTGTCTCTGCATATGACTCAATGAAGGTATTTAATAGAAGGAAAACATCGTCGCCTCTTCTATTTAGTTCCGGCAATTTAATATTTAGTATGCTTAAACGATGATACAGATCATTTCTAAAGCTTCCATTCCTAACTTCTTCGGATAAATTTTTATTCGTTGCTGCAATTATCCTTGCCTGTGAATGTAACTCTTTGGTTTCACCAAGACGGTAGAAATCTCCACTCTCAATGACCCTCAATAACTTACTCTGCAAAGCCATTGGCATCTCACCAAGCTCGTCCAGCAATAAAGTGCCTTTTCCAACCTCGATAAAAAAACCTTTATGTTCCTGAGAAGCACCCGTAAAGGCGCCCTTAGCATGGCCAAACAACTGAGCTTCTAATAGATCAGGCGCTATAGCCGCGCAATTTATCGCTATATATGGTTCACTGCTGCGCTTGCTATTTTCATGTAAAGCACGTGCGACCAGCTCTTTTCCGGTACCGGATGTACCTTCGATCAAAACGGGAAAAGGGGAGTCTGCAAACTGAGTGATTTGATTATTTACCATCTGCATGGCATCACTGTCGCCTACGATCGAAACCGTTTTCTGCGAATCACGCAGCTGATCGATTTCATGCAATCGCTCATGATGCTGCAGACGTGCC
>DAOWFN010000054.1 GCA_030637945.1 Gammaproteobacteria bacterium | reverse complement strand
GTGAACAAAAACTGTTATTGAAAAACTTACAGTTACTCGTCAACGCAAAAGCAGATGAACTAGAGATATCAAGCGCTATATTATGCTCGAGAAAAGAGATCGAACAACTGATACTGCTCTATACGGATAAACAAAAAACACAGGAACCGGTGAAACGGGCGAAATTAAATATCGTTCAAGGCTGGCGATTGCGCTGCATTGGTCAACACTTAATCGATACTATTAAAGATACAGGGGGAAAATGTTAAATAACGGTTGTTTACATTGAATAAGCATAATATTATCATCGATCAGAGGTTTTACCTGAAAGTCACTATGTATCCCGCGTCAGCCGGTTATACGATAGGCTTGAACTAAATAATTATAAAAGGTCTCAACGATGACCTTGTATTGAAAAAAATATGGCACACCAAGAGAGGAAACTTTATGAATAATTTAACCAGCAGCCTTTTTAAAGTACTATTTGTCTTTTCTCTGGCACTTGGCAGCTTGAATAGCTATGCTGAAAACTCGAAAGAATTTGGTGATTATGTAATACATTACAATGCCTTTAGAAGTGATACCATCTCACCTGAAGTAGCTAAACAATATGGTCTTGCTCGTGCGAGCAATCGTGTTCTTATCAATATCGCCGTGTTAAAAAAGGTATTAAATACCACCGGCAAACCAACAAGCTCTAAAGTAACAGGCCATGCCAGTAACCTAACCGGTCAACTAAAACAGCTTGAATTTAAAGAAATTACCGAAGGCAATGCCATTTACTACCTGGCTGAAACAAAAATCAGTGATGGCGAATTTCTTAAATTTGATATAAAGATCACGCCCGAAGGTGAAACCAGAGCGGCCAGATTACATTTTAATAAACGCTTTTTTACTTACTGAACAAAATAAAAAACATCATAAAAAAAGCCGATTAGATCGGCTTTTTTTATGATTATAGTGTCCCTACGATCTAGTTAACCTGCCTACCTGTGTTTTCATGAGGCATACTTGTTTCTACAACTTGTTTGCCGATCAAAACAATATAGCCACTCTTGCGCGCGCCAAACTCAGCCAGTGCAGAATCAGTGGTTTGCATGTCAGTGGCTTGCAGACGGGCTGACAGATCATCGTATTCAAAACTATACAGACGACAGATCTGCAAACCGCCATTATTGCCTCTTCGCAACCAGGTACGCTGCCTGGATACTGTTGCATCCAACAACTGCAATCCCGCTTTGGCACATTTTTGCTGACACACTGCCAATGCTATCTCATTACACTGTAAAGTATCCCACCAGTACCAAATAACGATTAAAATCAGAATTATAAACAGTAAATCTTCCATCTTCGTGTATTACTTAGTTAGAGTGTCTTTAAAATCATTTCATCGTACATGATTTTCAGATAAAATTAAGGACTTAGCGAAATTTAACCTAACAGAGAACTGAGAAAATTATGCTTGCTGATGAGGAGACACCCGTTCGACAAAGCACTTATAGCTACGAAGACTTACTAACTTGCAGCAGAGGCGAACTATTCGGCCCCGGTAATGCTCAGTTACCTGCACCTAATATGCTGATGCTGGATCGCATTACACGCATAGCTGAAACCGGTGGCAATTATGGCAAGGGTGAGATACAGGCCGAACTGGATATAAAACCAGATTTGTGGTTTTTTGATTGCCATTTTGAAGGCGACCCCGTCATGCCTGGTTGCCTGGGCCTGGATGCTATGTGGCAACTTGTTGGTTTTTACCTTGGCTGGTTGGGCCATCCGGGCAAAGGGCGTGCTCTTGGTGTTAATGAAGTTAAATTTACCGGGCAAGTGCTACCAACGGGCAAAATAGTTCGCTATCAAATTGATATTAAACGTGTGATCGCACGCGGTCTGGTCATGGGTATCGCAGATGCTACTATGTCAATTGATGGGCGCGAAATCTATACAGCAAAAAATTTGCGCGTTGGTTTATTTACTTCAACTGAAGACTTTTAAGGTATTGTAATGAAACGAGTTGTAATTTCTGGTATTGGAATAGTTTCCTGTCTCGGCAATGATAAAAATGTCGTACTGGACTCACTGCAACAGGGTCGTTCAGGGATTAAATTTAAACAGGAGTATGCCGACATGGGTATGCGTAGCCATGTCGCCGGCAGTGTTGATATAGACACCGCTGAACACATTGATCGTAAAGCTAAGCGTTTTATGGGTGATGCTGCGGCATTTGCTTATATTTCAATGCAGCAAGCTATCGACGATGCAAAACTGGATGGTAATCTAGTTTCAAATATCCGCACCGGCATCATCATGGGCTCTGGCGGCGCTTCTTCAGCCAATCAGGTCGAAGCTGCTGATATCCTTAGAGAAAAAGGCATCCGACGCGTCGGGCCTTACATGGTGCCACGCACCATGGCTAGCACGGTATCTGCCTGTCTGGCTACACCATTTCAGATCAAAGGCGTTAACTATTCCATCAGTTCTGCCTGCGCAACCAGCACGCACTGCATCGGTAACGCTTATGAGCTCATACAAATGGGCAAACAGGATATTATTTTTGCAGGCGGCGGTGAAGAAGAACATTGGACTCTCAGCATGTTATTTGACGCCATGGGCGCACTATCGACGAAATACAATGAAACACCTGAAAAAGCCTCTCGCACCTATGATGCAAACCGTGACGGCTTCGTTATTGCTGGCGGTGGTGCTACCGTTGTGGTCGAAGAACTCGAACACGCACTCAAGCGCGGCGCACCAATATACGCTGAACTAGTAGGTTATGGTGCCACATCTGACGGCGTCGATATGGTTGCACCTTCTGGTGAAGGCGCTATTCGTTGTATGCAAATGGCCACTCAGGGCATTGAAGAAAACCTGGATTACATTAACTCCCACGGCACCAGTACACCTGTTGGTGACTCAAAGGAACTGTATGCCATCAAAGAAGCATTTGGCGACAACATACCCGCCATCAGCTCCAGCAAATCACTGGCCGGTCACTCATTAGGCGCTTCAGGCGCTCAGGAAGCGATTTACACCATGCTGATGATGCAAAATAACTT
>DAOWFN010000122.1 GCA_030637945.1 Gammaproteobacteria bacterium | reverse complement strand
CAAACTAATATAGAAACAGGTGCCAAAGCAACATTAACGGTTTTAGCAACTGTTTCAAGCGCTTGACCAACTTCCTTTGCGGCAGGTTGTATAGCATCTTGATATATAGGTACAGCTTTAGCCAACCCCGTCACTGCTTTTATTGCGCCCATATTGATTATTCCTTATTACTCATAACAGTGTATTAGACAGAATGTCGGTACTCTGTGTTATACAGAATGTCGAATATCCAATATTCCACATTCTGTCTTTTCCTGTGGGATATTGGTTGTAAATTACACAGTCTTCGGATAGATTACAACTTTAACTAATAAATGGATTTATTATGTTGTCTAAGGATAAGGACGTACAGGTCTCCCGTTTCTGGGAAAAATTTATCGAGAAATCAAAACGCTACAACATCAAACCAGATGTTGTTCGATGGTATGTGAAACACGCTGAGTCGTATATCAGATCACATGACACTCGCCTGAGCACACACACCGCACGTGATATTGATAAATACCTACAGAAAAAAGGCAGAAACACCCACATAAAAGACTGGCAATTTTTCCAGATCGTTGACGCTTTACGGCTTTTATTTGTTGATGTTGTCGCTTCACCCTGGTCGACCGATTACCCATGGGATGACCGAAAATCACAGGCTTGCTCTTTACCTGCAACACATTCAACCATCGCCCGCCAACCCTTGGATAATAGATCAGCGTCTCACTCCACTAACACCTCTGCTGTATCGAGCGAATCTTCTCTTACTTCGATTCAATCGCAGTTCCCGACTGTTTTTGATGCGCTTATCAGGCAGATTAGAGTAAAGAATTATTCTATTCGTACAGAGCAGAGTTATGTTGCCTGGCTATCCAGGTTTCTCCTCTTCCATCAAAATCAGCACCCTGAAAAACTGGGGGCTAAAGATATAGCAGATTATCTAACCCATCTTGCAGTAAACAGGATGGTGGCATCGAGCACACAGAAACAGGCATTAAATGCCATTGTTTTTTATTACAAACACATATTACAAAAATCGTTTGAAGATATCGGAGATTTTGCCTTGTCAAAAAAACCAGTACGTCTACCTGTAGTTCTTTCTGCATCAGAAATCGAACGTCTGTTAAATGCGATAAAAGATCCTGTGTATCGTCTGATGGCGAGCCTGTTGTATGGCTGTGGCATGCGCCTTATGGAATGTGTACGATTACGCATTTTTGATATCGACTTTGATTACCACCAGATTATGATTCGTAATGCCAAAGGGAATAAAGACAGGGTAACGCCGCTGCCGCGAAAATTAATTCAAGCTATCAGTGATCAGATCGAGTACGCAAAAAATACACACGATGAAGATATTGCAAATGGGCTCGGCGAGGTATACATACCTGTCGCGCTGGGCAGAAAGTACCCCAATGCTGCACGTGAGATCGGCTGGCAGTATGTATTTCCGTCGCAACGCGTTTCCATTGATCCGAGAAGTAACCAGGCACGACGCCACCATATCCATGAGAATGGTTTGCAACGAAAGATTAAACAGGCGGCGCCGAAAGCGGGTATTACTAAAAAGGTGAACTGCCACGCACTGAGGCACTCTTTTGCGACGCATCTGCTGGAATCCGGTTACGATATCAGAACAGTACAGGAACTGCTGGGGCATGCTGACGTTTCTACCACCATGATTGTCTCTCCCGGCTTCCTGCCTCCCGAGACACTTGTTCGTCCTGAACATCGTATACCCACGTATTAAATAAACCAGGCGTATCAGTCAACAGTCCTTTTGATAATTTAAATTAACTCCTGGTCGAAAATCATGTGTATGGCATAAAAATACTTATCAGGTTTTCACCGGTGCCCGCGCGATACTCAACACACCTACTCGCTCGACGCCATCGAGCTTTAATGCCCGTGCCAACTCATTTATCGTGGAACCCGTTGTGACCACATCATCAATGATCAACACATGTTTATAGTTTTTTACGTCAACGATATCAAATGCGCCTTTAATATTGTTCTGCCTTTCTTTCGCTTTTAGCCCTGTCTGCGTCATGGTGTTTCGTCGTCTTACCACAGCATCGTGTGCTATCGGTATCGCTGTTTTTTTGGCGATAATGCGCGCGATCTCTGTCGACTGGTTATAGCCGCGTTGTCGAAGTCGCTTATCGTGTAACGGTACTGGAATGATGCAGTCTGGTTTTTCCTGCTCTGGCAGCAACTCATTTTCGAACATCACAAAAAGCATTTCACCGATCGATCTGGCGTAACTGATTTTTTCGCCGAACTTCAATTGGTGGATGAGCTTGATGACTTCATCCTCATAGCGAAACAGGCTATGCGAATAATCAAACAGCGGGCGATTTTTGATACATCGTCCACACGTGACGCCGTTTTCGATGTCTTCGGGCAACGGTAGTGCACACTGCACGCAGCAACTGTCATTGTGCGGCAATGCCTGGTAGCAATCCAGGCAGATTTCGATGCTCTGGTTTACTGCCGGTTTTTGCACCGTTTGCTGGCACAGGATACAGCGTGAAGGGAATAAACTGGATAACAACTTTTGCGCAAGTTCCATTTTGGCTACTCATCCGTGTAGTGTAAGATATGTCCATCTATTT
>DAOWFN010000176.1 GCA_030637945.1 Gammaproteobacteria bacterium | reverse complement strand
GAGCTCAAGGAAGAAGCTGAAAATGTGAAAAAAATCATCCTTGATATTATGAATAGAGGCGCCACCGGCGAATTTTAGATATGGCTGAAGATACAAAAAAACCTGCAAGTGCTAAGAAAGAGCCTGCAAGTACAGCAAAGAAGCCTGCGGCTAAAGCAGCGAGTGAGAATACAAAAACGGCAGAAGATATACACGCCAGGGTAGAGGCTGAAAAAAAAGCACTGGATGAAATCATAACCTCGCATTCATCGGCTGCTGAAAAGAAAAAAGCGATTGATGAAATAAGAATACAACTTGCTGATGACATCATCAAAAACAAACCACCGCATCAGGATAATCGATCAGCTGAAGAAATAAAGAAAAAAGCAGCAGAAGCGAAAAAGGCCAAAGCTACGATTCTCGGGCAAACCTTCGTCAGTGACCCTGATGATCATTTAAAGAGGCTGGCTGATACGTTTGACACCAGTGCGCGTCGTTGGGAAATGGTGGTTTATCCCACACTTTTCGCATTTATCCTGCTTGCCGGTTATGGTTTTTACCTGATTTATCATCTCACACACGATATTTCGATACTGTCACAAAGTGTGACGCGTATGGCGACGATTGTCTCCAATTCAATGCCGAAAATGACAGAAGATATACGCGGAATGACGGGTAGCGTGGACAATATGTCGGGTGAAGTTGGTTTAATGTCTAACCAGATGACGACGCTAACACCAATGAGTCAGAACATCGCTAATATGACGGGAACCATGCACGACATGAACCGCTCGGTTTATGGTATGCAGCGAGATATGAGTGGCATGAATCGCACGGTTTCAGGTGGGCCGTTTGGCATGATGAGTGACGTCATGCCGTTTACTTCAAATTCATACACAGACCCACTACCACCGCGACCTATGACGCCACCGAGGATTGCACAGCCGATGCCAAGGTATGCACCACCACCTGCATGGGCGAGACAGCCAACCAGGAGGGCGCCTAACAGAGCGCCGGTTAAAAAGGCCGAGAAACCTGCGGCCAAAAAACTACCGGTAGTCAATGATGAGATCGTGAAAAAGGACTCCTCTAACACTGTGGTAAAAAAAAACTAAAGCTTAACCCAGATGTTTCATAAGACCGCTTAAATTAGGGTTTATGTTTATGATTACTAAGAAATATTTCAGTGTATTTAAAAAGCACACTATGTCCCCAACAACGCTATGCAGTTTTTGCCATAAAAATTTTTCTGGGGATCTCAGCGGTCCCAGTAATAGTAATTATTGGGCACGATTAGTCTGTAACCATAGCTATTGCTATGCTTTTCGACGAATCGCACAAACTGACTCACTGAGCCATAAAGAAATATATTTGGCCCAAAATTCTGCATTCTTATGAAACATCTGGGTTTAGCATGTTGAACCGGCCTGACAAAGCGATTCGCGAAAGGCTGACTAAGCTTGAGTCGCATCTGGAAAATGAAAACTCGTTACTTCTTGATGTCGTTACAAGGTTCAAACGGCTTGATCGCGTAGCCTATAAAATGGGTTTGCTGGATACCAGCGAATCCTATGCGACGCGCATACCGTGGTGGCCACTGGTTTCAATTCTTGGAACATTTTCAGCGGGCAAGTCTTCATTCATTAACCATTTCCTGGGTCGAAAACTTCAGTTAACAGGTAACCAGGCAGTCGATGACAAGTTCACGGTCATCTGTTACTCATCGGGCGAAGATGGTCGTGTTTTACCGGGTCTGGCACTGGATTCCGATCCGCGTTTTCCTTTTTACCAGATGAGTGATGAAATCGATAAGGTTGCCGAAGGCGAGGGCAGGCGTATCGATGCTTACCTGCAGATGAAAACATCCAGTTCGGAAAAAGTCAGTGGAAAAATAATTATTGACTCACCGGGTTTCGATGCCGATGATCAGCGTAATACTATTTTGAGGCTCACTGACCACATTATCGATTTATCTGATCTTGTGTTGGTGTTTTTCGATGCGCGTCACCCGGAACCGGGGGCAATGCAAGACACATTGGTTCACCTGGTGGGCGATACTATCCGGCGTAATGATTCTGAAAAGTTTCTTTATATACTCAATCAGATTGATACCTCGGCACAGGAAGATAACCCTGAAGCTGTTGTGGCAGCATGGCAGCGCGCCATTGCGAATAAGGGTTTAACGGCGGGACGTTTTTATAGTATTTATAATGAAGAGGCTGCAGTGCCGATTGATGATCCTGCAGTAAGAAAACGTTTCGAAAGCAAACGTGATACTGATCTTGCTGCAATCTATGAACGTATTCATCAGGTAGAAGTGGAGCGCTCGTACCGTATTATTGGTGCACTGGAACATATTGCGGGTGATATTGAAAAAGAGGTTGTACCTAAGGTAAAGGCCGCCATGAACAGCTGGATGCGGCTTGTGCTGACTATTGATAGTCTGGCGTTTGGTATGATGGTGGGTGTTATGGCAGTGTTGGGTCAATGGGTGAATGTCTGGAGTGTGTTCGCCATTGATTTCACAAACCAGCCGGTTATTTCAAGTATTAAATCGATGGTTGTTATCGGCGTGCTTGTAGCCGTTCATTTCAGCGCGCGTACATTTGCAGCCAGAATGATTGCGCGTAACCTGGAGACTGCAGGTCCGGTTGGCAGTATCAAAAAAGCTTTTTTGAGAAACACAAGATTTCTGCGCAGCGTTTTTCAACCGGTGCCGGCGGGTTGGTCATCGCGTTCAAAACGTGTGCTTGAAAATGTGATTGCGGATGCGAGCAGCTTCGTGCAAACCATGAATGATCGTTACACCAATCCCTCGGGAAATAACAGGAGTAAAACTCAGCCCACTGCAGAAGTTATTTCTGTTGTTGAAGCAGATCCGCTAAGAACCGAATCAGCTAGTTAGTTTTAGTTAGCTGCCAGGTTCAAAGATTTGCCGAGATACTGGCCCAGCTTGATATCAGCGCCAGGCCGGATGAGCGTATCCCATTCAAGCTGTTCTGTGCCAATAATGATGACAGTGGAGCCAAGATTAAACCGCCCCATTTCCTGTCCGCGTTCTAAAATAACTTCACCCTCCTTGTAATCAAAACGTCTGATATTGCTACCAGTCGTCGTGATTCGACCCTCATGCCAGACAGTTTCTATGGCAGAGACATTAATCGCACCCACCAGCACCATTATCATTGGGCCATATTCGGTATCAAAAAAACAGACGCATCGTTCGTTGCGCGCAAACAACCCTGGTATCACATTGACAGTATGTGTTGCGACGCTGAATAAACGCCCCGGTATATAAGCCATGTGTTTAAGCGTACCTTTAACCGGCATGTGAATGCGATGATAGTCACGGGGCGAGAGATACAGCGTGGCGAATTGGCCATTTTCAAACGGCGCAGCCCTGGTCTCATCGCCACCGAGCAACTCAAGCAAGCTGTAGTTGTGTCCCTTGGCCTGGAAGATCTGTCCTTGTTCAATATTTTTTGCCTGACTCACTGAGCCGTCAACCGGGCAAATCCACGAGTCTTTTTGAGTAGAAAAAGGGCGGCATTCCGGTTTTAGTGCGCGCGTAAAAAATGCATTGAGGTGTTCGTATGCATACTTGTCTTCAATAACAGCTTCTTCCATATTTATAGCATGCAGGGCTGTGTACGTTTTGATGATAAGGTTTTTCAGAGGACGCCATCGAACACGGGCAAGCTTGTACATGCACCAGGAAATACCATGGTGGGGTAAAACGTAAAAGGGTAAAGCGAGAAGAGTGTCTCTCAGTGATGCGCGCATTGTTACTATGAGTAGTTTTTTAAATTAATTAGTGATGATGATGCTGGTGAGAGTCTTCGGCAGAGGCTTTTTTTACGACAGCGGTTGCATTAATCGAATTGCCGCTCTCCAGTTGGAACTGGAAACTGGATTCATCACCGGCGCGTAATTGTCTGACGGGATTGAATAACATCATGTGGTAGCTGCCAGGTTTAAGCGTCAGGCTGCCGCCGGCAGGAATTGACAGGAATTGCTGATGTTGCATGCTCGCCATGCCGTTTTTTTCGACTGTGCGGTGGAATTCGACACTTCCAAAATCATCGGATCGTGCGGAAACCAGTTTTTGATCTTCATCCCCCGTGTTCTTGATGTTCATGTAGGCGGCTAACACCTTGCTTACGGGCGGTGCTTCGGCAATCCACACGTTTTCAAACACAAGAGCGGGCTCCGCTTGTGCTGTTTTGCCAGCGAATATTGCGAGCAAAAAAATTGGTAGTAATATGGCTAGTGCTTTTGGGCTGCTTATATTCATAGTGGCGCAGATTATAAACGCTGTGCAACTAACAAGAAAGGCTTGCTGGTGGACGGGAGCTAGCGAATCGCGAGTGCAACTCTAACTAATTCTCATAAAGTTTAGGCTTCGCCAGAATTTATGATAATTAGTCAGAGTTGCCCTAAAATGGCAGCAGCATGAAAACACGTGAAATAGCCAACGAACTCACCACTCTGCGTGACCTGATCCGATGGGGTGTCAGTGCCTTTAACCAGGCTGACTTGTCTTTTGTGCAGGGCATGCCGAATGCACTGGATGAGGCGGTTTACCTTTGTTTATCCGCGCTCAATCTGCCGCCGGATTTCAGCGAGGAATTTTTCGATTGTGTGCTGACTTTTGAAGAAAGAAAGACGGTTCTGGATTATTACCATCAGCGTATCGAAAGCAGGAAACCCGCTGCTTACATTACTAATGAAGCCTGGTTTGCGGGGCTGAGTTTTTATGTGGATGAACGGGTTCTGATACCACGTTCACCCTTTGCAGAATTGATACAGCAGCAATTTGCGCCGTGGATTGAAGTAGATGATGTCAGTAATGTGCTGGAACTGTGCACCGGTAGTGGATGTATAGCCATCGCCTGTGCTTATGCATTTGATCAGGCGCAAGTGGTCGCCAGTGATATTTCGAGCGACGCTCTGGAGGTGGCTGAAATCAATCGTCAGAATCATGGCCTGGAACAGCGTCTGCAGCTGGTCGAGTCGGATCTGTACGCCAGCGTCCCTGTAAAACCCTATGACATTATCATCAGCAATCCTCCTTATATCTCAGAGCAGGAAATGAGTGAACTGGTTGATGAATTACGTGCCGAGCCTGCTTTAGGTCTGGCGGCAGGTCAGGCGGGTCTGGATGTCGTCATTCCCATGTT
>DAOWFN010000217.1 GCA_030637945.1 Gammaproteobacteria bacterium | reverse complement strand
TCACCGGTAGTAGTGCATCTGATCAAACGGTCTCATTTAAAGACTGGTAAGCATGTTTTTTCGAACCATAATTTTACTATCTGCATTTTTATGCAGCTTGCCTGCGTATGCAGCAAGCGGTTTAAAAGATGTCGAACTGCGTGATCTGTATTTTGGCGAGATCCTTTATTCTGCCTATCAGGATATGCATTTTGATGCGCTGTCAAAATTAGATGCAGAATTATCTCAGTACTACCGCCTGGACGAGTCGGAGTTAGATTCTTTGCATCTGCACCTGGGACAGGCTGAGTTTTCAGTCGGAGATATGGAGATGCAGTATCGCATGAGTCAGCGTGCAGCTAAGGCGATACAGGCAGCGCTCGGCAATGGTATCGATCTGGCGACACGTAACCAGGCGGCGTTAGCGCTGGCCAGAGTATTTTATAGAAAGAATGATGCACAGGGCGCATTGTATGCATTAACCCTGATAAAAGAAGAGCCTGATAAATCTCGATATGAAGAAAAATATTCACTCGATGTGTTACGTGGTAAAGAACCCGAAACATTCAAAACGGATGTCGCGTACCTGCGTGCGTTGGCCAGTATTGATACAGGCCAATTTACCGAGGCAGTAAGATTATTGCAGCCATTGAAAAAAGAAAAAACCCTGGAAGGATTCGTTTTATATAACCTGGGTATCGCTCTGATCCAGACAGGAAAAGATGAAGAAGCAGTCGCCGTGCTCGATGAATTAGGACGACTGGAAACAGATGATACTGGTCTGTTGGCGATCAAAGATAAAACTAACTTAAAACTGGCTTATCGTTTTCTCGATGATGGTGATGCCAAACAGGCGAAGAAATATTTTAATCGCGTACGCCTCGATGGCCCCTATTCAAATAAGGCATTGTTAGGTGCGGGTTGGGTAGCTGTTGCGCAAGGCCGTTTTGACCGTGCACTGGTTCCCTGGTCTATCTTGCATAAACGTGCTGAAACCAATAGTGAAGTGCAGGAAGTGTTGATGGCTGTTCCATATGCATATGGGAAATTGCAGGCCTATGGTAAATCAGCGAATCTTTATGATCATGCCATGGATGTTTTTTCGCGTGAATTGACCAGTCTGGATGACTCCATCAAGGCGATCCGCACCAATAAGTTTCTCACTGCCCTGCTTAATGAGAGTGCATCGAAGGATAAAAACTGGGTAGTCAATCTGCGTGAGCTGCCTGATACGCCAGAAACACATTACATACTTGAGCTGATGGCGTCACATGATTTTCAGAGCTCTTATAAAAATTATAAGGACCTGTCAGAACTGCACCATCATATCGATAAATGGCTGGTTGATCTGAGGGTGTTTGAGGAGATGATCGAGATCAGGCGTGCTTATCAGGAACCGCTATTACCCGTCGTTGAAGAGAAATTTAAAAAGATAGATGCAAGGATCAAGCTGCGTCTGGAACAGCGAGATAACCTGGCGACGAAGTTAAAAAACATGTTGATAGCGCCGCGTCCTGAATATCTGGCAACAGCCAATGAACGCCATGCACTGGATAGAATATCTGCGCTGGAAGAACACATTACGGCAAATTCTGACAAGGTTAATGATGAGATAAAACAACGCGTCGGACGTCTACGAGGCATCGTATTGTGGCGTGTAAAAAGTGAGTATGACCAACGTCTAACAGACGCGTACAACCACCTGATATCGCTGGATGACATCATCGAGAATATCAAGGTCAGACATCATTCATTTATTCGTACGCGGCAGGCGGCGACGCAGAGTTACGAAGGTTATCTCATTCCGATCAGACAGTTAAGAACACGTCTGTTCGCTGCACAGCGAAAACTCAAAGGGGTCATGGCGAAACAGGGCCGCGTGCTTGAAACGATGGCTATCAATGAGCTCGATCGTCGCAGGAAACGACTTGAGGAATATCAGATAAAAGCCCGTTTTGCATTGGCGGAGAGTTATGACCGGGCAACAAAAGCGCAGCTTGATTCAGATGTTGTCGAGCAAAATAAATTACAGGAAAAACCACAGGGTAGCAGTGATAGTAAGCCAGCGGTTCAGGAGAACGAGCCTGAGCAGAAAAATGAAGCGCCTGAGGTGCCGGAAAATACTTCAGATAACGGTGACGTTACTGAAACACAGTCATCATTTAAAGAGAAGTTGTTGAACAGGTAGCGATATGAAGATCAATAATGCCTTATCAATAACATTTGCAACAACCTGTTGGTTGGCGGTTTCCTGCGCGATTACAAATAATGAAGGAACGCTGGCCAGCCTGAATGATGTCAAATTTGAAGTTAAGGAAGAAAAAGTAGATGGCAGTCTGGAAAAAGCATTAGCCAGTTATCAGAAGTTCCTCGATGAAACGCCAGAGACAGGGATGAC
>DAOWFN010000127.1 GCA_030637945.1 Gammaproteobacteria bacterium | reverse complement strand
TTGCCGACCGGCGATAAAAACAAGCTCACTAGTAACGGTGCGACGGATATTTCCGCCTGGCTTGCGATGAATCAGCAACTGAGTAGCGACTGGCTGTTAAACCTGAATGCCGGTGCGGTAATCCTGGGTAACAACACTTATCAAGATATACCGCTGTCCGATTACGCTTTATACGGTCACATCATGCTGGGCTGGTTAATGACCGATAGTATTAATTTAAAAGTACAGCTACAGGGCCACAGCAGTTATTACGATAAAAGTCAGTTAGATATCTTAAGCGACACCTACCTCTTCACTTTTGGTACTTCGATAAAGATCAATAATTGTCAGCAGCTGGATGTTGCCGTGAGTGAAGACATAAAAGTTAGCAGCTCTCCTGACATCAGCTTGCTGATTAACTGGCGCAGTTATACCTCACACTGTAAATCGTAAAGATTTAACTCTCCACATGAGTTAACGCCTCTCTGAGCACCGAACTATCTGCATCAGGACGATGAGCCTGCTCACTCAGATGACGACGCCAGGCCTTCGCACCGCGACAACCATGATACAGACCCAGCATGTGTCTTGTGATCGAATGCAGTCCAACACCTTTGACCATCTCATCATCGATATAATCACACATCTGATGTACGACATCCTCACGACTGATTAGTGTAGCCTCGGTATCTCCATAAACATCCTGATCGATGTGCGAGAGGATGTATGGGTTATAGTATGCCTCTCGTCCAATCATTACACCGTCAACATGTTCCAGCTGTTGCTGCATGACGCCCACTGACTTGATTCCACCATTTATTACGATGGTCAATTCCGGCTTTTCACTTTTTAATCGATGCACATAATCGTATTTAAGCGGTGGAATCTCACGGTTTTGTTTTGGACTCAAGCCTTTTAACCAGGCTTTTCTGGCATGTACCATAAACGTATCGCAACCGCCTTCTGTGACTTTATCGACAAAATGCTCTAATGGCTGATAACCCTCCATGTCATCGATGCCGATGCGGCATTTAACCGTTACCGGGATAGACACTTTTGCTTTCATCGCAGCAACACAGTCTGCCACTAGCTCAGGACTTGCCATCAGGCACGCGCCAAAATGACCTGACTTGACCCGGTCACTGGGGCAACCAACGTTTAGATTCACTTCATCAAAGCCTGCATCTTCTGCCATCATCGCGCACCGAGCTAATGCCACTGCATCACTGCCACCAAGCTGCAACGCCAGGGGGTGCTCGGACGTATGAAAAGCCAGGAACCTTTTTTGCTCACCTATTTTTTGATCGTTATGCAGCATCGCCCCCGTATTGACCATTTCGGTATATAGCAGGGTATGTTTAGTGATGAGGCGCAAAAAATAACGGGCATGGCGGTCAGTCCAGCCCATCATCGGCGCAACGGATACAACTCGAGAAATCATCAAGGCATTTTACTTTAATAACGCGAAAGGCACACCAACCTAATCACCAGGAAGAAAGCCTTGCTGTTTGCTGTTGTCCAACTGACCCTCTCTCCCTCTGGGAGAGGGTAGGAGTGAGGGCTCCTGACTTTGGTATATCATTGTTTAGAAGCCCCTCATCCTAACCTTCTCCCAGAGGGAGAAGGGACTGCAGCATACAGCAGACTCTTTTCTTCTATCGCAGGACTTCTACGGCAAGCAGCATACTGGCAGACGCAGGGTTTTGGTTGATGACGGTGGCAAAACTGCTTACCAACTTATCAGCCTGCGCTGAAAAAACTTTTCTGTGCGCCTGTTTTTTTGACAATCTTGAAAACTTCCTCAGATTAGATAACGCAATGGCATTGGCTGAGGGCAACGCACCATCGAAGATACTTTTTGAACGAAATAATAAATTTTCATCACTCGTTGTGGACTCAAAATAAGCGCCCGTTGCCGGATCGAGAAACAGTTCATTTTGTTTTTCGTGCAATGCCATCGCCCAGTTCAACCATTGTTTATCTTTACCAGCCTCATACACTTCTAATAAACCAGCAACCAGCCACACATAATCCGCCAGTATCGCCTCATCATAAAATCCTGCACCCGTTTTCGTGTCACGGTGCTGGCGCAACAGTTTTTTATTACTGTCATCATAGAGATGATTTTTTGCATAACTTAAAATCTGCAATGCATCTCCTAGCAAAGATTTATCGTCGAAAGTAATCGATGCTTTGGAAAAGGCTGAAACAAGCATTCCATTCCACGCGGTGATCACCTTATCATCGAGTTGTGGCCGGGGACGCAGACGACGTTTTTTATTTAATTTTTTCTTTGCAGAGGCTAACCAGCTCTCCTGTTGTTTTGTGAGGCTCTGGTTTTTATGCTCCTCATCGATATAAAAAATATTCAGATCAGTAAATTCTTTTTGCGGGTCTGAAAAAATATTACCGTGTTCCCTTATATGAAAATATTTTTTTATGAAATCAAACTCATCTTTTGTCAGAAGTTGTTTTAACTCTGCTTGCCGCCATAGATAATATACCCCCTCTGCCTTCTTTCCTGACTTATTGCCGGCTTCATCTGTACGTTCACTATCTGCATCCAGCGCAGAGTAGAACCCACCATCGGGTGATCGCATTTCTTTTTTCACAAAACCCAATGTCTGATAAATTATTTTTTTGTATTTTTCCTGCGGGTCAGCCTCATAATAATCGTTATACGCCATAACCATTAATGCCTGGCTATACAGCATCTTTTCGAAATGAGGGACCTGCCAGTCAGCATCCACAGAATAACGATGAAAGCCGCCGGCAAGCTGGTCGTATATACCACCGGAAGCCATCGCATCCAGAGTTATCCTCATCATCTTTTGCGCGGCGTTAGCATCAGCACGGCTAACGACATGGTCAGCAGCTGTAATAGAAAAGCTGTTCAAAAAAGAAAATATCCCGGGACGCGGAAATTTTGGTGCGGCACTAAAACCACCCATATCCTCATCGAAACTGTCCGTTACCTGCTGCATGGCAAGACGGTTAATATCATGGCTTAATATTCCACCTTCTATGGTATCGTCAGCCATCACTGATATTCGTGCGGTTACCGATGTCGCCACTTCATTAATCGTTTCAGGTTGTTTTACCCACAGTTCGTGTATCTTTAATAAAACTTCCTGCAGACCTAACCTGCCGTCAGTAGAAAAAGGCGGATAATAAGTTGCCGCATGAAAAGGCCGCAGGTCGTGATCAAGAAAAACCGTCATCGGCCAACCACCACTACCATTAATCAACTGGGTCGCTGCCATATAAACTGAATCGATATCAGGACGTTGCTCACGATCGACTTTGATCGAAACAAAGTGTTTGTTTAATAAGGCGGCAATTTTTTCATCTTCAAATGACTCGTGCGCCATAACGTGGCACCAATGGCAAGTCGAATAACCGATAGAAAGAAACATCGGTTTTTTTTCTTTCCTGGCTTTTTCGAAAGCATCTTCCCCCCAGGCGTACCAATTAACAGGGTTGTATGCATGCTGTAACAGATAAGGACTAGACTCGCCGATAAGTTGATTTTCCTTTTTCCCGCTGGCTTTCTCATGCTGCAAATAATCATTTACAGTCAGGTGTTTAATCTCCTCTGCTAAGGCAACAGTAAAAGAGAACAGACAGAGCAAACAAAAAAAATGTGCTAATTTCATGTTATAAACGATACGCTAGTTCCATACCTTCTCTGATGGCAGTTTCTGCATCTAGTTCAGCCGCTTTCTTAGCACCGCCAATTATATGTACTACTTGCTCCAGAGCAGCTAGTTGTTTATAAAGACCATCTTCTGATTTCTGTCCGGCACAGATAACAACATGGTCTACAGCAAGTATTACCTCTTTACCTTCACTCATGATATGCAAACCGCTATCGTCAATTTTTTTATAAGACACATTTGACATCATTTTGACGCCAGCTCTTCTCAACGACAGCCGCCTGATCCAGCCCGTGGTACGGGCTAAATTTTTTCCTAACTTTTCATCCTTGCGCTGTAATAAATAAACTTCGCGCCCTGGTTCACTATCATGATCGGAAACACCTGGATCATCGAGCACAGCTCCACGTTGTTGATAAGTTGTATCGATATTCCATTTTTTATACCAGTCGTTACTATTTTCATTAGTCGTCATCAACATTTCAGCCACATCAAAACCGATGCCGCCTGCGCCGATAATTGCCACTTTATTCTTTAATGTTGATTTGTTCTTTATCGCAGTTTCATAATCCATGACGGAGAAATGTTCGATACCCTGAATATCCGGCATTCTTGGTGTAACACCCGTGGCAAATATTATGGCGTCAGCAAAGACATCACGTAATTCTTCTATGCCTACTTTATGTTTTTTATGTACTTCGACGTCTAGCAACAAAAGCTGCGCTTCAAAATAACGTATGGTGTCAAAATAAACTTCTTTACCCGGGATCTCTGCTGCCAGATTAAACTGCCCACCGAGATTCTCCGCGTCATATGCAATCACCCGATGTCCACGTTTTGCTGCATAGTAAGCACAGGACAGTCCGGCGACACCCAGACCAACGATAATAATTGTTTTTGCATGATCCGCTTTGACCAGTGGGTATTCATCTTCGTAAGCTGCTCGCGGGTTAACCAGACAAGTCGCTCGCTCACCCTTGAACACCCGGTCCAGACAACCCTGATTGCAGGCGATACATTTATTAATGAGATGCGCCTGGTTATTCAGCGCTTTTTTCACGAATTGGCTATCAGCTAAAAACGGCCTCGCCATCGACACGAGATCAGCATCACCATCCTGCAGACATCGTTCTGCCGTCTCTGGGCTGTTGATACGGTTAGAGGTTATTAAGGGGACGGTAACTGCTTGTTTTAGTTTGTTGGTAACCCAGGTAAATCCCGCCTCAGGAACCGTGGCAGCAATTGTTGGTATCCTGACTTCATGCCAGCCGATACCGGTATTGATCATCGTTGCACCTGCTTTTTCCACTTCCCTGGCATGCAACACTATCTCGGGCCAGCTACTGCCATCCTTATGTAGGTCAAGCATCGACAGTCGATAGATAATAATAAAATTTTCGCCCACTACTCGCCGGATCTCTCGGATAATCTCCAGAGAAAATTTTATTCTGTTCTCAAAAGTTCCACCCCACTCGTCTTGCCTTTGATTTGTATTACGACAAACAAACTGGTTAATCAAGTAGCCTTCTGATCCCATCACCTCTATGCCATCATATCCAGCTCGTTTTGCCAGGCTGGCTGTATTTGCATAGGCTTTTATGATTTTTTTAATCTGCTTACAGCTTAATGCTCTAGGCGAAAAAGGCGATATCGGAGATCTTATAGCTGACGGTGCCACCGCAAAAGGATGATAAGCGTAACGACCCGCATGCAATATTTGCAAACAAATTTTTGCCTCATGACGATGTACGGCTTTTATTAATTTTCGGTGTCTAGCTAACTGAAAAAAAGAACTCAATTGCGATGCAAATGGCGATAAACGGCCGCTGAGTGTTGGTGATATGCCGCCTGTCACGATCAG
The DNA here is from genome assembly GCA_030637945.1 of Gammaproteobacteria bacterium. Taxonomy (GTDB): domain Bacteria; phylum Pseudomonadota; class Gammaproteobacteria; order SZUA-229; family SZUA-229. The sequence continues at coordinate 4,269 of DAOWFN010000127.1, read as the reverse complement.
AGCAACGCCGCCTTCAGCTCGCTCCTCATAAAATTTGGCCAGTTTGTTAAAACCATTCCAGCTTTCCTCAAGACCGGTATGCATCGACCCCATTATCACGCGATTCTTCAATTCAGTGAAACCCAAATTTAACGGTTTCATCAGTAACGCAAATGCTGCTTGTGAGGCACTCATTCCTGTTTAATCCATGGCGAAATCATAATATAATCATGAAAAATCTGACTTTTTGTCGTGTTTTTATTTTTTTTCACTATAACCTAACGACAACTTGTTTTACATGTTGCGTTATTGTCGATTCGGCGTTACTTTTCACTATACAAACTTATTCTCCTAATTGAAATAAGGCAAAATTGAAATAAGGCAAATTTCTACTCGATAAAATGATTCGATTATCGTCAAAAATATTTTTATTACTAGCACTCCTGTTTTTTTACAGGCTATCAATTGCCGACGATTATTTAAGCCCCGAATCTATCGAAGGCAGTACAACGATTGATGCAGAATCATTAATTGAACTTGCTCATGAACATGACGACCTCATCGTTATCGACTCCCGGATCAAATCGGATAGACGACAAGGTTATATAGCCGGCTCGATCAGCTTACCTGATACCGAAACGGACTGTACTTCTCTACTACCTCTCATCAAAGAAAACACCCCAACGGTTTTTTACTGTAATGGCCCAAAATGTCGCCGCAGTGATCGTGCGGTAGTCATCGCAAAAGAATGTGGTTATACCGATCTCTATTGGTTTAGAGGCGGCTTTGAAGAGTGGCAAAATAAACAATATTTAATCAGTAAGTAAAGTCGATGGATTTACGTTTTTCACTTGCTGACAAGATTAGTGTAACCGTCATCATCGTTGGTCTATGTGGTGTTATGCTGGTTTACTATATCAGCAACTCCTATAAGACATTCGCTTATCAACACCATGCGCTGTCAGTACAGCAGCTAGCCTATCTCGAAACAAATGATTTATTCGAAGATCTAAAATCTAATTCTTTAGATCTGGCACTGGCCATCGAACACGAAAATAACTTTCAACGCGACTTTAACCTGGGAAGAAACGACGATTTAACTCAGCAACTAAACGACCAGTTTTATCAGTATTTTGTCACTGCAGGTGTAATAAAACTATTAAAACTCTACGTCCTTGATACGGACTTCACTTTACTCAGCACATCAACTGAAGGTGTCAGCACAGAATCAGATAGTGAAATAATCTGCCCGGGACTCAGCAGATCTGCATTAGAACGTCTTGGCTCAGCAAAGCTACAGACAATATCAGGAACATGCCTTTACAAAGGCATCCCCGTATTTGCTGTGATCGTACCATTTGGTGGATTAAATCCAAAAGGTTATATACAGGTTATTACTGACCTGGCCTACAGTCTACAGAAAGTCGAACAATCACTGGCAATGCCTATACAGATAAACGCTCTAAATGAAGATTTAATCTATCAATCAAAGAATTGGGATTCGACACTGGAGAGCAATAATTGCCTGATCGTTCATTTGCCCATCACAGATAAAAACGATAAACCGATGATGGATATTTCACTACTGTCCGACATGACCACATTTAACAAAGAGGTACAGGAACACCGCAACTGGATTATGGCGCTGGCATTTTTCACCACAGCATTTACCATTTTTATCGTCTTATTTGTACTTCAGAAGTCAACCATACCGCCATTGGCAAAAATTCACGACGTACTAGAGAGGATTCACTTAAATGCTTATACCGAAAGCAAAAACAACCGCTTATTGTTCGAACAGCTACTGGAACAAATCATAAAATTAAGGCACAAACTTAAAGCACACTTCTGCGTGATGATTTTAGATTTAACGCACTTCAAAAATGTTAACAGCGAATACGGTAAGTCAGCAGGCGACCAGTTGCTGCTTGAGGTTGAACATCGCCTGGGCGCGATACTTCGCGAGTCAGACCTGATCTCATGGGTTGGTACTGATACACCGGGACACAAGCTGCTGCCTTCCGGCACAAAAACACAATATCGCGCCACCATCGCAAGATTGGGTGGTGATGAATTCGGACTATTACTTCCATCTGCCGAAACAGAAGATCAGGCAAAAGCCGTTGCACAACGTATAGTAGAGACGCTAAACACACCTTTCCATATCAAAGATTATGATATTAATATCAAGTGTAGGATCGGTATCAGCATATACCCTGTACATGGAAAAGATGAAAAAATATTAATCCGTAATGCCGATAAAGCCATGTACCAGGCAAAAGCACTTGATCAGACCGTTTTTATATTCGACCCCAAGGCAGATAGATAACAAACCTTAGCCTATCGACAATTACCAGCGCCTGTTGTTTCCCCTCCCATGCTTCGTTATAGTAAGCACCACTATTACCATAACTCAAACCATTAGCTGACACATGTATAACGAATATTTTGGATTTAAAGAGGCGCCTTTTTCTATCGCGCCCGATCCACGTTATCTATATATGACCTCGCAACACCGAGACGCCCTGGCACATCTTGTTTATGGCCTCAACAGCGAAGGTGGCTGCATCCTTCTGACCGGGGAAGTCGGTACTGGCAAAACAACTATTTGCCGGTGTCTGCTCGAACAGCTGCCTGATCAGGCTAACGTTGCTCTGGTGCTAAACCCTAAAGTAAACGAGATTGAGTTGCTTGAAACGATCTGTGACGAACTTAAAATCAGCTATCCTACGGATGCAGACAGCACGAACAATAGCCTCAAAACTTATACAGACAGGATTTACACTTACCTCATCGAGAGCAATCGAAACAATGAAAAAACAGTCTTAATCATCGATGAAGCACAAAATCTGGACAGTAAAGTTTTAGAACAACTGCGCTTGTTGACCAACCTGGAAACTCATCAACGCAAGCTGCTACAGATAATAATTCTCGGGCAGCCAGAGCTACTCGACATATTGGCAAAAACTGAAATGCGCCAGCTTGCGCAACGCATAACTGCAAGATTCCATCTGCAGCCGTTAACCCGACATGAAGTAAAAGCTTATGTCAGTCACCGGCTGGCAGTCGCAGGACAAAACATTCAACTATTCCCGGAAAACAGCATAAAGCTTTTATTCAAGTTAAGTAAAGGTATACCGAGGCTTATCAATATACTTTGCGACCGGGCACTGCTAGGCGCCTACGTTGAAAATCACTACGCAGTCAGCCCGCCCGTTTTAAAAAAAGCGGCCAAAGAGGTTTTTGGGGAACTTAAAAATGTCGAACAACATCAAAAGAACAAGCGATGGTTATATCCTCTAGCTATTTTTTCCAGTATTTCTATTATCGCGATCGTAGCCTTTATTTTATTTAACCCCCGCTCTTATTCCGATATAAAACACGAACAAGCAGCAGCGGCCTCTGAAGCAGCTATCAATGATTCATTAGTTAAGTTATATGAAGAAGCTCAAGCAGAAGAGGCCCAGACAACAACTGTAGCAATACACGATGACACAGACGAATTACTCAGTGAGGATATAAAACCGCAGGAAGAAATACAGCGACCCACACTCTCAGCAACAATCGCCACCGGCACGAACCAAAACAGCATTGATGAGATATTAGATGACGCTTCTAACAATCCTGCATCTGCATATCAAGATCTATTTAAAGCGTGGGGAGAACACTACAATGCTAATACAAAAACAACAGCCTGCAAACAAGCGGAAACATATTCATTAAACTGTTTATATAAACACGGAAATATAAATAGCCTTAAGATACACAATCGCCCTGCAGTTCTGACATTGATCAACGCACAGGGAAAAACCTTATACATTACGATAACATCTATCGATGATGACTTCGCCACCGTTTATTCCAACAACACTAAATACATCATCAAGCTAGAAGATCTCGATAAATATTGGTACGGACAATTTATCCTGTTATGGAACAAACCAGAAAAATACTCTTCCATCATTACACCAGGTGATCGTGGTGACATCATCAACTGGATAAACATCCAACTGACAAAGATTAATAACTCGCAACCATCAAGTATCATTAACACTTATGACGACTTTCTGATTGAAAAAATTAAAACCTTTCAATCAGAACATGGATTAACCGCTGACGGCATCGTCGGTCCAGTAACCATCATCCATCTGAATACCCGATCCGGCATGGATACGCCTTCACTTATATCATCACCTTTAACTACCGACACCAAACAAGGCTAGATATGTCATATATACTCGACGCACTTAAAAAATCAGAACAGGAACGCGGACATGGAAACATACCCGG
>DAOWFN010000022.1 GCA_030637945.1 Gammaproteobacteria bacterium | reverse complement strand
TTCATGGTGTGGTTTGCACATGCACCATTAATGGTGGTTATTCGCGAAACCTTTGGTTTATCTGACCAGGAAGTAAAAGCGCTGTTAATTCTGAATGTGGCGATGACCATCCCGGCGCGAATCGTGGTTGGTATGCTGGTCGACCGCTTCGGTCCTCGCGTCATGTTTTCTTCAATCCTGATTCTCTCGGGTATATTCTGTATCGCATTTTCGATGGCGCAAAATTATCAGCAGCTAGCAACTATTCGCTTTTTACTGGGTTTTGTCGGTGCTGGTTTTGTCGTTGGTATCCGCATGATCTCAGAATGGTTCCCTGCACGTCAGACCGGAGTCGCACAGGGCATCTATGGCGGCTGGGGTAATTTTGGTTCAGCAGCCTCAGCCATGCTGCTTCCTACTCTCGCATTGATGTTTGGCGGAGACGACGGCTGGCGTTATGCGATCGCATCGACTGGCATACTGGCGATGATTTATGGTGTTTTCTATTATTTTGCCGTTACTAACACACCTAAAGGATCAACTTATTTTAAGCCTAAAAAAATGGGCGGCATGGAAGTGACGAGTAAATTTGATTTCTTTTTATACCTGCTCGTCAGTATCCCGATGTATGGCGCGCTGGCAGTGCTGACTTGGAAACTGTCTCCAACAAACCTGAACTGGTTTGATGACAGCATCACTTACGGCATCTATGGTGTCCTGGCTGCGGTATATCTTTATCAATCTTTTAGTATCTATCAGGTCAATAAAGAAATCTTTAAAAAAGACGTGCCCGATATATTTAAATATGACTTCAGTCAGGTGGCAGTATTAAATCTGGCTTACCTGGTCACATTCGGCTCCGAGCTTGCACTGGTTTCGATGCTGCCGCTATTTTACAAGGACACTTTTGAAATCTCGACGATCCTTGCCGGCATCCTGGCAGCGATCTACCCGGTAATGAATTTAATAGCACGCCCCGCTGGCGGCATCATCAGTGATAAATTTGGGCGTAAGCGGACACTTGTTGTGTTATTTACTGGCATCGCCTTGTCTTTCGCTTTGCTCGGTCAGGTTGACTCGAGCTGGGCATTACCACTGGTTGTAGCCACCACCATTATCTGTGGCCTGTTTTCTAAAGCTGGTTCAGGCGCCGTGTTTGCGATGGTTCCACTTATCCAGCGTCGCATGACCGGTCAGATTGCCGGTATGGCTGGCGCTTATGGCAACATCGGTGGCGTCATATTTTTAACCATACTCTCGTTTGTTTCTTCACAGGCATTTTTTATGTTTATAGCAGGTGCAGGTGCGATTGTTTTAGTTGCCATCTTCACTTTCCTGCGCGAACCACGGGGACAGATGGCAGAAGTAATGCCAGACGGCAGTGTAGAAATGATTGATGTTTCTTAGACAAGAATAAAACAATTTATCTACAGATGAACGTGCCCGAGCGAAGCGACAAATGCCCTTGGGGTGCGGAGGCACACAGATAGAAAAGCTATTATAGGCTTTAAATATCAGTGTTCATCTGTGGAATATTATTTTCTCTAAAAACGACAATGCTACAATCGTCCGCAGCTGACGGCAGGTCTATCAATAAATCATGCATTCACAACTAAAAATCAGCCTGGCTCAAAGTTCTGATAAAGGCATCAAAGATCAGAATGAAGATTTTTATGGCGCTTATCTGCCGGAAGATTCACTCTTGGAAAACAAAGGGATCGCCTGCGCCATCGCTGATGGTATGGGCAGTTGCGCCAATGCGAAAGAAGCCAGCGAACACTGTGTTAAAGGTTTTTTGAGTGACTACTTCAGCACGCCTGAAACCTGGACAGTCAAAACTTCAGGCGCCAAAGTTCTAACCGCAATCAACAACTGGTTGTTAAGCAATGGCGATAAAGAACATGTGCATGGCATGGTCACCACATTTAGCGCCCTGGTATTCAAATCTACCACAGCACATATATTTCATATCGGTGACTCACGCATCTATCGCTTCAGAAATGGCGACCTGGAACTGCTCACCACCGACCACCGCGTCTGGATCTCAGATAAGAAAAATTACCTAAGCCGCGCCATGGGCATCGACAGCCACCTGGATATCGACTACAAGTCAATCGCTGTTGAAAAAGATGATATCTACTTAATGACCACTGATGGCATTCATGATTATCTTGATGACCAGCAGTTGAAAGAGCATTTAAAAACCGATAGTGCTATCGAAGTTCAAGCAGACAAAATAATCATGCATGCGCTCGAACAAAAAAGCCATGACAATGTCACCTGCCAGATCATAAAAATAGAATCTTTACCATCACAAGATGCGAATGAAGTTTACAACGAATTAACACGGCTACCCTTTCCACCCCATCTTGGTCCCGGCATGACCATGGATGGCTTCGAGATCCTCGAAGAAGTTCACGCCAGCACCACATCACAACTTTACAAGGTGCGCGATAAAGAAAGTGGTGAACTGTTTATGATGAAAACACCATCAGTCAACTATTCTGATGACCCCGCCTATATCGAACGTTTCTACATGGAAGAATGGGCGGGAAAACGCATACAGAGTGATGCCGTATTAAAGATTATCGAGCAGGCCCGACAACGCAATTTTTTATATTTCATCATGGAATATATTGACGGTATAACTTTAAAACAATGGACGGAAGAACACCCCTCTCCGGATTTTGAACAGGTTATCGACATAACCAACAAGATCATAAAAGGCTTACGCGTGTTCCATCGGCTGGAAATGCTGCACCGCGATCTAAAGCCCGAAAATATTATGATAACCACACATGGCGTGGTAAAAATCATTGATTTTGGTTCTGTAAAAATTGCCGGTATACAGGAAATAAGCACGCCGGTAGAACGCATGGAATTGCTCGGCACAAAAAACTACACCGCGCCTGAGTATCTGCTGGGAATGGAAGGCAGCAACCGCTCAGACATCTACTCACTAGGTGTGCTTGTCTATAACATGCTGACGGGGCACCTGCCATACGGCGATAAAATGTCACGCGACCTTAACTGGCGCACACTAAATAAAATCAAATATGAATCATCGATAAAACATAACCCGATGATTCCACTATGGATGGATGGCGCTATTCATAAAGCTGTAAAAAAAGATCAGCGTTCACGCTATGATACTTTTTCTGAATTTGTGTTTGATCTCACACACCCAAAAGAATCCTTCATGGGCCACTCTGCACCACTACTAGAACGTAACCCGACATCATTCTGGAAGATAGTTAGTGGACTTTTATTACTTACAAACTTTGTCTGGTTATATATTTTTATCTCATGAGTCTCCATTATAGACAGCCCTTTAATATAAAGTGACCTATGATTAAAACATCAACTCAGGTTAGCTGCATCATCCTTGCGGGTGGCGAAGGCAAACGTGCAGGCGGCGCAGACAAGGGCCTGGTATCGTATGAAAACAAGCCTCTCATACAGCATGTCATCGACAGGGTTCGCCCACAGACAGATGAGATAATCATAAGCGCCAATCGAAACATCGATCTCTATAATCAATATACGGATAAAGTCTTTAGCGATTCATCCGACCAGTCATCCGGCCAGTACCGGGGGCCTCTTGCTGGCATCGCCGCCTGCCTGAACCATTGCAAATATGAATGGGCACTTGTCGTTGCCTGCGACATGCCGTCCCTGCCAGACAATCTGGTCGAACGATTAAGTGACAACATACAAAACAATTCGGTCTGCATCGCCACAGTAAATAATTACCATCAATTAGCCTTACTGCTTAGAAATAATTTATCTGATTCAATCATGTCACGAATTAACAAGAACCAGTTAAAACTTATACAGTGGGTAGAATCCATCCCTCACGGTACGGTTAACTTTGATGATAACCCAGACGCATTTCTCAATCTAAATACACTCTCCGAGACACATAAATCATAAGAGATAACACTTTCTCATGTATGCACCGTCATGCCGGAATGACGTAAGTTAGATAATTAATAATAAAAACTTGCACCAACTAACCATGACTATCAGAATACGACCATGGAATTAACCATCGAACAACGTAAACAGGAAACCAACCGCATTACCCTTTGGGGTGTAGCGGTTAATCTTGTTCTAGCAATCATTAAAATTGCTGGCGGACTCATCGGGCAGTCACAAGCTTTATTAGCTGATGGCATACACTCCTTATCTGACCTCGCCAGCGACGGCATGGTACTGCTGGCCGTTAAACACGCAGGTGAAGATGCTGATGAAGACCATCCTTATGGCCATGCACGTTATGAAACTCTGGCAACGGTCGCTCTTGGTCTTTTATTGATCGGTGTTGCCGGCGGCATCGCTTATGACGCGATCTTACGCATGGAAAAGCCTGATGAAATCGCAACACCTGCTCTCTTTACACTAATTATTGCTGCTATATCTATTGTCAGCAATGAAGGGCTATACCATGCCACGCGCGCCGTTGCTCAAAAGATTCGCTCACCATTACTCGAAGCCAATGCCTGGCATCACCGCAGCGATGCCGTTTCATCAATTGTTGTATTGATCGGTATCGGCGCTACTTATATCGGTTATCCGCTGCTTGATGCTATCGCAGCTATCCTGGTGGCGCTGATGATTGCAAAAATCGGCCTGGATTTAAGCCGTCAAAGCGTTCAGGAGCTGGTCGATACTGCGCTAGATCCTGAAATGGTCGAAAATATCCGGCAGACCATTCTAAGCATCGATGATGTCCGCGAACTGCATCTGTTGCGCACCCGCCGCATGGGACACAACGCACTGGTCGACGTGCATCTACTGGTATCACCAAAACTCAGCGTTTCGGAAGGACACCATATCACTGAAGCGGTTGAAAATGTCTTGATAGAAAAGTTTGATGAAGTTAATGACGTGACCGTACATATTGATCCGGAAGACGATGAAACCACAGCCAGCTGTATACATTTGCCGATGCGCAGCGAATTATTGCTCGAACTCAGTAATCAATGGTCAAATCACAGCGTTTTAAAAAATATTAAGGACGTCACTCTTCATTATCTTGATGGTCACATCAGTGTTGAAGCATGTTTATCTTTAAGCCACTTAAAACAGCTGGAAGATGCAGACAGCTTGAAACAGGAGTTTGATCACGCCTGCAAACAGATTGCCTGTGTGGGTGACTGC
>DAOWFN010000100.1 GCA_030637945.1 Gammaproteobacteria bacterium | reverse complement strand
TTAAAAACAAAAAGACTTTTTTGCGTCCTTCGCGTTTTTCGCGGATAAAAAAAGTTTTAGCCCTTATTTTCGTTTATTAGCGTTCATTTGCGGACTAATGCTTTTCGTTTTTTCTGCAATCAAAAGGAGGCACATATGCTTTTGTAAAAGCTTAGTTCAAGGTGAAAGCCACTTGCGCCTGTCCTTTATAATGCTCATCAAAAACAAGATCAATAGTGATCTCATCATTGTTATCTTTGATTTTTATCTGTTTTAGATCAGGCAACCGGGTAGCAATGTAGGTGCAAAGCGCACTCGACATTCCTTCATCATTGGATTTCATTGCGTTGAGTAAGTTTGCTGTAATAAACTGAATTTTCTGGTTTGTGTCAGGTTTTTCAATAAATGTGCCAGCGATGTTAATGCCCGCGGCCATTTTCTCATCCATGGTGTTGAGATAGGTTTCCTGGTAATCGGTCAGGGGTTTATCGCGGTCGTACTCGAGTTGTGCGATATCGTTGATAAGTACTGCCATTATGTTGCTCATTAATGTCTGCCTTTTTGTTGATCTTTTCAGAAGGTTACTGGGCTAACGCTCGCAATGACGTGTTATTAATTAATCGGAGCTTTGTTAAACATTGTTCTGAAAAAATGCCGTACATCGTGCCCTGCTGCCAGTGCTGCGGGTATTGTAATCAGTGTGACTACGGTTGCAAACATTAAACCCCACGATAGTGCTAAAGCCATGGGTGAAACGAAATGATCAAGCCCGCCCCAGCCGTAGGCTGTTGGTAACAGGCCCACTACCGTGGTAGTTGCGGTGAGTAATACCGCGCGCAGGCGTCTTCGGCCTGCCAGGATGATCGCATCGAACATCTCCATGCCTTCTTTACGTGCACGTTGTATAAACACGAGGAGAATCAGTGAACTGTTAACAACCACACCGGTGAGTGCAACCATTCCCATGCTTGAGAAGAAAGATAAAGGCATGGGTTTCCAGAATATATCATGCAGGTAAAAACTGATAATAATACCGATGGCCCCAAAGGGTATTGCCAGCATAACAACGAGCGGGTATGTCATATTGTTAAATTGAATAGCCAATATAAAGAATATGGCGACCAGGGCAAAACCAAAAGCTACCAGTAAGCTAATAAAAGATTCCTGGTTTTTTTCTTCTTCGCCGCCGTAATTAACAGTAACTTCATCTGCAACGTCGCCTTGCCATTGTTTTTCTTTATTCTGTACTATTTCATTAAGCGCACCACTGGACAGGATATCAGAATCAATATCGGCCACCACATTGAGGACACGTATTCCATTCTTATGGCGTATGGTAGTAAAACCCGGATGTTCTTCAAAGTGCGCTATTTTACTAAGAGGAACAAGACCATCCCGGTTATTAGGGATTAATATAGTGTTTAATTGCTCTAATTCATCACTACTTGTGTCTGGATACCTGATAGTGACATCAATTTCTTCTGTTCCACGCCTGATTGTCGAAACAACAAGCCCACCTGTAGCAGCGCGAATATGGCTTGATGCCACCGCAAGATCAACACCGGCATAAGTTGCAAGGTCACGGTCGAGAACAACATGCAGTTCGTTGTCGCCTTTTTTGAGACCACTATCTATCGTGGTCACCCCGGGAATGGTTTTTAGAAAATCCATCAAGCGACGCGCTGCTAATTTACTTGATTTGTCATCGTAACTGGAGATTTCTGCTTCTAGCGCACGCCCCACTGGCGGGCCGGGCCTTATTTCTGTGAATGAAATATCGAATTCAGGATATTTTTCAGTGAGCACGGTAGCTGCCCGTCTCATGTCATCAAGAGCATCATGATTGGGACGAGTTGCTATCGGTGAGTAGATAGCGCGTATTTGCCCATAGCGGCTGCCACGTTGAGTCAGCGGGTCGCCTTCATCCACCGAGACATCGCCACTTTTTAATACCGTTACATCAAGATATTCAGGGTTAATGCCACTGCGCAAGTCTCTGTCTACGTTGCGTAAGTTTTCACGCATTGTTTCAAGATTGGTACCGGGCGGCGCTGTAACCCTAACGATATATTCCTCAACACCCACAGGTGGAAACAGCTGGAATGACAGGCTTGTTTTAGCTAACACAAAAGCAGCAACCAAAATACCAAAAGAGAAAAACAGGGTTAACCATCTGAAACGAATCGCTCTTTCAAGCACCCAGCCGTAGGAATTTTCAAGCGCGACCAACCATGCGCGTTCTGGTGGATGTTTGTTCGGATTGGTAACGTGTGCCACATGACTTGGCAATATCAGAAATGACTCCAGCCAGGATAATATAAGGAGTGTTATTACAACAACGGGTATGGCAATAATAAATTTTCCAATAATACCTGACATGAACATCATCGGTAGAAAGGCGGCTATGGTTGTTAAAATGGTTGTTGTCACAGGCCCGATTAATTCCACTGAACCTTTAACTGCCGCTTCATTTGGGCTTAGACCCTTTTCCATGTAGTGCGTGATGTTTTCACCAATGATAATAGCATCATCAACCAGCATACCCAGAACCATAATAAAGCCCATCATGGATATCAGGTTTAAGGTTAAACCCGATGCATAAAGCATAAATATCCCTGTCATAAAAATAATTGGCAAGCCCCAGGTCGTGGTCATGGCCACCGAGAAGCGTAAAAAAAGTAGCAGCGATATAAAAACAAATACAACACCTACTAAACCATTATTAGTCAGCACACCCAGCCGGGTTCGGGCAAAACGCGAAAAGTCCTGAAATGAGTCAATATGGACTGATTCACCATAACGCTCAGGGACTATTTTCATGTAGTCTTTAATTGCATCAGTGGTTGTAATGATATCGGCATGGGATTTTTTCAGGACGAGGATAGATAATGCCGGCTCACCTGATACATCATGCAGTGTTCGTGGCTCCTCCAGTGATTCTGTAACACTGGCAACGTCTTTAAGGTGCAGAACATCGCCTCTTTCATTCGCTCTTAACACAAGATTTCCTGCATCTTCTACGCTTTTAAACTCACCCAGAACACGCACTGCTTTCTGACCGCCCTTTGTATCTATATCGCCGCCGGGCGTATTAATATTCCAGTTTTTTATTTTCTCAGCGATAGTGCCAACAGAAACATGATGTTTACGAAGCTTTTCTGGATCAACGGTGATTCGATATTCAGGTTTCCTGTCACCCAAAATAAGAACACGCGCCACGCCATCAATAGCGAGCAGATCATCTTTAATATCATCACCCAGGCGTTTTAAAGCAAGTTCATCTACAGGAGCGGAAAGAGCCAGGCGGATAATTGGGAAAACTGCACCATCGACTTCGGTAACAACTGGGTCATTGGGCAAATCAGTAGGAAGTTTTGTTCTATCTACGGCAATTGTTATTTCGCTTGATAATCGTGCACGATTTGTAGACGATGGATCGACTTCCATGGTGATGCGCCCCGATCCGGGGAACGACATTGAGAGCATTTTGTCGATGCCATTTAGCGCCCTTAATTCCTGTTCTATGGGCGTAATAACTAACTGCTCAATTTCCTTGGGAGAGGCTCCAGGATAAACGCTATCAATCTGGATAATATCAAGATTTACATTCGGAAAAGCCTCTATCTGTAAATACCAGAGAGAAATAACCAACCCCAATACAAACAGGAATACCGAAACCAGGTTGACAACGAGGCTTCTGTCAACAAGAAACTGGATAACAGCCTTCATTGCTGACTTCCATTTGGCGTTTTAGTAACAAAGTTATTGTATACAGGCAGATTTATCGTATCCCATAGTTTGCCCTGTAATAACTTCAGATTATATTGGCGCCTAACCAGTTCTAAACGCTGTAATTCAAGTGCAAATTCAGCTTGTGATAATTCATCTTCAAATCGAATAAGCAGGTCAGTTTCAGTTCGACCCGTACGGTATCTTTTTACGGCGTCATCGAGTTTTTTCTTTTCATTGCTTACGCTAAGTTTGTAAGCCTTAATTGCATCTTTGTTCGCCTCTATCTCTGCTAACAAGCTTGAGAGTTCATACTGGAGGTCTTCAATCAACTGCCGTTTATCCTGGAGCGCAGCACTGCGGTCCAGTTGTGCCTGGTAAAGCTCTGCGTCGACACCTATTTTATCAACGCTCTGTTTGAATTCCAACCTGATTCCACCAACAACTTCTGATTCATCAATATCTCCAAATCCGGTGTCACCATCCTGTGTCCTGTTGCCTACGAATAACACAAGGTCAACATTGTCCTCGCGTTCATCTCGGCGAACTCTGATTGCGCTATCAGCAAGTTCAATCCGCGCATCGACGCTGTGAATTTCCGGGCTGTGATCTTTAACGGCCTGAAATAAAGTATTAAAATCTGATGTAGATGCGGTAAGCCATATCGACTGAGGTATAACCAGATCGGCCGACCATTCCCTTCCCATAAGACGATTGAGCGAAATCAGTTGCTTCTGCCATAGCGTTTGTAATGCTCCCAGTTCCGCCTGCAAACTACTTATCTGCGCATTGACCTGAAGAATATCTTTATCTTCGGATATGCCGAGGCTTGCCCGGTCGTTTATAAAATTCTGTAAGCGTTTAGCTCTTGTTATTGCCCTTTCTTTGTTATGCATCCTTGCTTTTATTGTCGCTGCCGAAATGTATAAATCGATAACCTGTGAAGCAATCTGGTCATATAAAGTTTCACTTTCCGCTCTGGATGCTGCAACTTCAGCTTTTGCTGCAGCTAATCCTTCTGTGTACAACGGATTGTCTGATCCTTTTGCCAGGGGCTTACGGTATGTGATATCCACGTTGGTTGTTGTGGACGGATTTGGAATTACCGGACTGAAAACACCTTCACTGTCTTCTCTTCGCGCTGACGCTTCAAAACTCAATATCGAACCAGACTCGAGAGTGCGCGACAAACGTCCACCGACATCAATTACATCAGTGGGGGTCCCAAACAACGTACTATCTCTTTGCACTCCTGCCTGCGCGGCCAACTGCCAGCCCAACTGACTGTCAATCGTTTTGCTGGTTTGTCTCGCACGCTCGACCTGGATGGCCGCTGTTTTCAGGGAGGGATAGTGATCAACGACTCTTTGTAGAACCTGTACCAGGGTCATTTCCTCAGCACTTGCGGTTGCAACGAAGCCAATGCTCATAAGAAACAGAAATAATAAGCTGGATCGCTTCATAAAATCATTAATTCAGCCTGGCAAGCCGGTCTCTCGGGAGATTGGGTTAATTTAGGAAATCAGATCATATCATGGTTTTCTAATATAAAAATACTGCATAATTCATGACAAAGGCCGCATAAATGCGGCCTTTGTTCTCACTTAAACTTGTTATGCAAAAAACCGTTATCTAAACCTCGTACTCTTTGTGTTTAAATATTTTGCTCCTTGCACTTTCATAATCAGTATTGGTAATAGAGCCTGTTTCCTTCAACACCCGCAAAAGTTTTAACTCACCAACGAGTCTGTATTTCATATTCATGCGATCTCTATGCTGCGCCTTGTATATGGCTTTCTCAAAAACATCAATAAAATTGTTATAGGCCTCGTTCCTTGGCCTGTGCAGCAGTTCAAGTACAGGCATCTGCCCGATGTAACTCTTGTATACAATTTTATCCTGTGTTTTGTAGTAGAAAACCATGAAGGCGATGATACCAAAAGTACCCAGCAGAATACCA
>DAOWFN010000024.1 GCA_030637945.1 Gammaproteobacteria bacterium | reverse complement strand
CACCACATTACCATCCAGTCCATAGGATTTATCACCACCACGGTTCACCATAATTCTGGGCAGCTTCGACAACAGTTCCTGCGGGATGAAAGAGAACAGCTCTTCACCATTGTTCACATTAAACGCATGCAGATAACCATCGTTGGTTGCCACATAAGCGACTATATCCGGCACTGTGCTGTCAGCAACATGACCATACTGCACTAGAGCCGGTTCCGCATGCAATGGATCACCCATCTGTGGACGCTCGTCATCGTACGAATTCAGATCACCGAACTTACTTAAGGCATCCAGACCTCTCGCCCAGTTAATTATAGTTGCGCGATTGGTAGTACCGGTTACGATTACAGGCGACGCAGGCACAGCCAACAGATCATCGGTCAAATTCGCGTTTGACTCAACAACCTCATTATCGCCATGTGTTAAATCAGTCTGTGACGGCACATAAACACCATCATTATCTGTGTAGGTACCGGTAAAAGTATAAACATTTCTGCTCGCGGTACCCGACGTATACACACTTGCTGCGCCACCTTTAGAAACTTCTTTACCATCAACCTCCGTACTCCAGTAACTCGTCGAACCTTCACTAAAAAATCCGGTATTGGTATCAACAGCAGGAGCGTTATTCTTATCCGCAATAAAAGGGAGTTTTTCTGTGGTATCACCATCACCATCACTATCACCAGTATCCACAGCAAACTTAAGTTTGTATTTCTTTAAGTTGCCATCCCAGTGATTACCCTCACCTGGTTGAAACAGGGTAAAGTATAAATCGTCGAGGTGCGTAGAACGGTTAAACGCATTAACAGAAACGGCGGGAGAAGAAAACGTCGTATTCACGTCTAAAACGCCTGAAATAATCTTATTGAATATCGAAACCAGATCGCCTTGATCGGATGCCTGATAAAAATCGCCTTTACCGTTCACTGCTGTAGAGTTCAGCAAGGCTATTGCTGCTTCAGCTGATGCATTGGCCGCAACAGCAGCATCGTTAGTTATAGCATCAGCGGTAGCATCACCTGTATCGGTATCAGTAGCACGATCAGTAATCAGACCCAGACCAATGGTATGTGTAAAAACATTTTGCTCGCCTTCATGTGCAGCAATCGAAGCAATAGTCGCAACATCTTCAGTTGCCGCCCAGTTTGATAATTCATCTAAACAATTATCAACAGCATTATAGGCATCGCGCGTTTGGTTTCCGTTGCCATCCACTTGAATAGTTTCTACGTTGGTGCTGCACGAGCCGCTAAATCCAGGTAAAACAGCCTGACGCGCCGCATTAACAACATCCAATGTGGGAGTGCCAGCACTCAACATGACGATATAACTTTTGTCACAGGTCGAAGAGATGGGTGAGCGGAAAGCACCGCCAGAGACTTCAGTTTTATTTATTACCTGATTAGTCGGGGTTGATGAATTGCTATAGTCTGTCGCCTTGCCACCAAAATATAACAGGGCTTCATAATAAGTTTCAGATAAGGGGCTATAACCGTCTGAATCCAGTGTCTCTAGACGCGTAAAGAAGTCATTACGATCCTCACCAACATCTAATATTGGATATAAAACTGCACCACCTTCTGAATTACCCGCAGTACCGCTAGCCGACATCCTGTCGAAGCGCATCAAACCGATATTGACCCGTGTATTACCACGCACCATTATTTCAACCGCATCTTTCACCTGCTCGATATATGATATTTCAACGTCTGCCAGCGTTGCTGCTGCCGTTGCCGTTGCACCAGTATTAAGGTAATTAAGGTAGTTACCGCTAAACAACTGTCTGTTACCCGAACCACCAGCCCACACTGGATGAGGCACATTCAGATTAGCAGGTGTCGTACTGGTAAACCCTGTGTTACCATCTTTTATGTAGTCGTTATTGCCGCCACCATTATCACCATGAATACCGCTATCTGACAAACACTCTACTTTATAATCACGTTGCGTCGAGCCGGTGATATCAGGCAGCTCAACCCACCTGTTCGCGGTCGTATCATAGTGTGCCAGTTGATCAGAGTAAGTTCCTACCAATAACAAACTACCAGGCTGGGCCGGCGACACTCTGGTGTCATCCGCATTATAACCAACACGCGCATGATCACAGACTAAAGCAGATGCGTTGAAGTAGTTATCGCCCGCACAGTCGGGAAAGCTTGCCGCCGAATCTTTTTCAAGCGTGTAGATACCCGTCGTCACACAGAGAGCAACGCCAGCCGGTACGGTATAAGTCACTCGAGGATCATAGAACGGTTTGGTAAACGAAGTCGTCTCCATGACAACTGATGTATCAACCACAAACATGATATTAGGATTTGACGTATTCTCCCCTGGCGGCAAGGTAGTATAGATTTCTGTATCGTCTGCAAATACCGCGGGAACGACCGAACTACTCAGCATCAATCCTGCGAGCACCGCTTTTACTTGATTAAAATATTTCATAACGAACCTCTGCCTGTCATTCCGTTCTGTCTGTAATAATGTCTAAATCGACTCTTACCAGCGAATATATTGCACTTCTCGTGTTGCCGGAGTAAATGAGACCATAACCACCTTACTGTTAAGCTCTCTCACTTCCATGATGCTCACCTCGACGCCCTGGTTAGTCGCTTTTGACGCGGGCGTGATTTTTACAAAATTAAAATCACATCCCTTGCATTTGATACCTTTAACGATACCGGTACCGTCTTTAGCCAACATGACTTTATTTGAACTGATGGCAACGGATACAAAAGGCCACTTCTCCGCATATGCGTTAAAACCAGACAGCATCAGCAATAACATCAGCACATAACGTGCGACGATTCTGTGTATATTCATCACTTTTCCCTCTGTATCTCTACTATATTTTTTCATCACTCTACCCTTACTAACAAGAAGCAGCCGGGAAACGAATACCCTGTGTCTGCACCGATTGAGCTGTGCCTGTAGTATTTTTTCCTGATGCCGTTATATCAAAAAAGTTATAACTAAATCCTTTACTCAAGCTATTGCCTGAAGCGATACCACAACCAGAAAACCTGACGCTTGCAGAAAGCGATGAACCCTGATCCACACTAGGCGTTACCGTTTGCACCAGATCTTCATCGTTGGTCTGAAAAGTAAGGGCAGCAGTCACCACCGGATCAGACGACACAGCATATTCAATAACGGATTGCACCACATTAAACGCGATAGAATGTTGCTTCGCGTTAGCGATGGCTTTTAATTCCATGCTTGAACTGTTCATCGAAGATACGCCGATCAGTGTCAATACCGCCAGCATGACGAGCACGAGCACTAGTACAAAACCTTGCTGTTGTCTGTGTTGATTAAGATTCATAACTACATTCTCCAGATTTTTATATCTGTATCATATTTCTTAAATTAACGACGCTGGTTACCATGAAATAACGGTAATCATCCACACCGCCTAAATTTTTTGCAGCACCAGCGATAAAAAAAGTTTTCGAGGTATCAACGCCTATTTGCTTTTTATCTGACCGCATGACCAACCAGATTTTAACGGCGTAGACATTAGCCCAATCACCCACCTGTACAGGGTGAACATAACGGTCGGCTATGCCATCACCATTAACATCTTCACCAAACTTCACCTGTAGATCTGAAACACCTGAGAGTAAGGTCTGGTTCTGCATTGCAGGTCCGTTGACCAAAGCAACGCGACGCAACGAGGGGATACCATCACCTGTGGCATCGGTATGGTTACTTATGTAATAAACGTAAGCCTTCAACTCATGATTATGAGTTAGCGAACTATCATTATATGCATCTATTACCGGCTCCGTTGCACCGGCGAATATCCGGCCATTAACCGCATTGCTACGAATATAAAATTGGCCCGCTAACAAGTCTGTATCAAGTATTGCATTAGAATCTGCGTAACGTATCTCTAATATATCTGCAGTACCCACAAGACCTTCGCTACCCGGAAGACAAGTACTTGAATAAGGCTTAGTTTCAATATTACCCGTCGCAAAAATCGGTCTTCTCAAATCATAAGACCAACCAATAGCACAATCCCCTGATATCGCCGCATCAGCCGGCAAAGTTTCACCAGCAGATGATTGCGTGCAGGCAATAGTCTCACTCGATTTGCAACTGATAAAATTCTCTTTATTCGTACCGCCCCACATACCAGCATGACGCAGATCATAAGCAATCATCTCTATCGCAAATCGCGCGTCAGCCACCATGTCCATCTGCGTTTCATTTGCCATCTGTGTTTTACGTGTGGTCGAATGTAGTGAAAATGCACCACTGATAATGATCAGACCAACGACCATCGCCACCAGTAATTCGACCAATGAAAAACCTTTTGTTTGTTTTTTATTCATCACATCAACTCTTAACATGGACTCGCATTACAGATATTGGCGGTTATCGTATAGGTCTTATCGACACCTGTAGTATTTGTAGCATCACTGGTATGACGCTCTTTCCAGTTGATGGTAACCACCACCTCCGCCATTTTTGATACTCCTGCAGCAGGCGTTACCGTAACGCTTGCTGTCGCCGCACCTGGCAGACCAGCTTTTAAATTTTGTTTCCACCAGTAGATATCATCTTGTGCTAATTCCGCGACACTACACTCTTTGTTACCCGAGCAACTGTTGTCAGTACCCGCACCATCTACTGTACCTGCTGTTTGGTACGCAGTTAGTGCAGCAACTGAAGGGTTCGCTCTCATACTTTCTAGTAACTCTTCCACCTTCATCATGGCAACCGAGCTATAAACGGAGGTTTTACCCGCCTTAAGAGAGATAGCCTGCAATGAAGCAATACCTAACATACCAATCGAAAGTATTAAAAAACCAATTAAGGCTTCTAATAGTGTGAAGCCTCGGTTATTCTTTATAGACTTTATGGACATGTAATCACCGCCGCATTATCTGAAACACGCACACGACCGGTTAAACTCAGTACCATGGCTCGAGAACTAATAGTATCGCCGGTTTCATCCAGGCTACACACATTGAAATTGGCCGCCAGTGATGCGCCGGCAGCACTTCTTGGAAGTCCACGGGCATTGAAGGTGGTTGAACTAACCGATGCCGATGTACTTACATCCTCACCCGAGATAATTAGCTGATTATCTGCAAAAGCAGCATGACTACGCAACAAACAATCGGTACCAGTATTCGCATCAGTGCAAGGCACACCAGTACCCACTCGATCAGCAGGAACAACAACAGGAGGAACAGCAGCAAGATCTAATGACCCGTCAACAAAAACTATCCAGCCATTGTTCCAGTTGCCGGTAGTGGTGCATGACGTACCATCGGTACTCTCACAGATGGTTACAGTATTATTACGCTTAATCGCCTCACTACGAGCAACATGAAACGCCGAGATCAACTCGTTTGTAGAAGCCACTAGCTGATTACCTTGCATGAAGGTTTTTAACGATGGCAAACCCACCACGAGCAACACACTTATGATGGCTATCGTTATCATCAATTCAACCAGGGTGAATCCTGTATACTTTTTCATGATTATAATTTAAGACCAGTTAATTTGAATTGCCAGCGGATAGTGACAAGACGGGGATTATTGCCGATGAGTGGCAGAAAAATGGTTTTTTTTCTTTATAAAACAATATTTTGACTTAACGCTTAATTTTTATAATTTATTACAGTAGCATAGACTATGATTAACTAATTCTCGGCACTACTGCGAAAAAACTGTATAAAATTAATACTAAATTTAACCGGAAAAACAAACTTTTATGAATTTAGACAGAGTCAGTTCCGGGGACAAGCTCCCCGATGAAATTAACGTCATTATCGAAATACCTGCTCTTAGTGATCCGGTCAAATATGAAGTTGATAAAGAGACAGGCGCTATGTTCGTCGACCGGTTCATGAGTACCGCCATGCACTACCCCTGTAATTATGGCTATGTCCCTCACACCCTGTCAAAAGATGGCGATCCTGTAGATGTGCTCGTTACTACGCCTGTGCCGCTGATTGCAGGCTCAGTGATTCAGTGTCGACCCGTAGGCGTACTGAAAATGACCGATGAATCCGGGGATGACGCAAAGATACTTGCGGTTCCTATCGACAAGTTATGCAAATCTTTTCGTAGCGCAAAAACTATCGACGATATGCAGCCCATGCTGCTCGATCAAATCGCGCATTTCTTCGAACACTATAAAGATCTGGATGAAGGAAAATGGGTACGCGTTGAAGGCTGGGGCAATATTGATGAAGCTCGGGATGAGATCATGTCCAGTGTCGCTATGTATAAAGACGCACCGGTGAAACCAAACTTCTAATAAAAGTTTTATGTAATAAGTTTCGAGTCATATGTTAAAAAACTTACAACTATAATTTTGGTGCCGGAAGGGAGGATCGAACTCCCAACGTCGTCATTACGAATGACTTGCTCTACCAGT
>DAOWFN010000182.1 GCA_030637945.1 Gammaproteobacteria bacterium | reverse complement strand
GCATGGGATATGCAGACTCAGCTTGCAAAGTTGAACAAACCGGTATTAATTTTTAATGTTGAGAATGATGCGCTCGTCGGTGAAGAGAATGCCAGCGAGATAGAACAGTGGGTAAAAGGTGAGACAACTTTGATTGATTTAAAAGGGACTGATCATTTACTTTCCAACAAAGAAGCTAATATGGATGTTGTCGATAAGATAGTTGCCTGGCTGGAAAAACGGGCTTAGAGACCAACTGCCCTCTGACCCCGGCACTTCTAGGCATTGGTTATTACTATGTAGGTACGAATTCATTCGCACGACACGGGTTAAATATGAAATCTCGGCGTGCGAATGAATTCGCACCTACATAAAAAATTAACTACCAGCCGGTTGCTTCGGCGACACCTTTACCTAAATCTGCTGGAGACCGAACCGTGTGTACACCCACTTTTTCAAGTGCGGCAAATTTTTCTGCTGCCGTGCCTTTGCCACCAGCGATAATTGCGCCTGCATGACCCATACGTTTTCCTTTTGGTGCCGTGCCACCTGCGATGAATGCAGTGACTGGCTTGCTCACTTCAGATTGAATAAATTCTGCTGCTTCTTCTTCTGCGCTGCCACCGATCTCACCCACCATTAAGATAGCTTCAGTCTGCGGGTCATTTTCGAAAAGTTTTAGACAATCTATAAAACTGGTGCCAGGAATCGGATCACCGCCGATACCGATGCAGGTACTTTGACCAAAACCTGGATCAGTGGTTTGTTTCACTGCTTCATAAGTGAGCGTACCAGAACGTGAAACCACACCTACCTTACCTGGCAGATGAATATCACCTGGCATAATGCCGATTTTACATTCCCCCGGGGTGATTATGCCCGGGCAGTTAGGTCCTATGATACGTGCACCAACACTGTCCGCAACCATCTTCACCTGCAGCATATCCAGGGTTGGTATGCCTTCCGTTATACACACGATTAATTCGATGCCGGCATCGATGGCTTCTAATATCGAGTCTTTACAAAATGGTGCAGGCACATAAATTACCGTCGCATTTGCTGAAGCTTCATCAACTGCCTGCTTGACCGTATTGAACACAGGCAGATCAAGATGTATTTGCCCACCCTTGCCAGGTGTGACACCACCAACCATGTTTGTACCGTAAGCGATTGCCTGCTCGGAATGAAACGTGCCCTGTTTTCCGGTAAAGCCCTGGCAGATAACTTTTGTGTTTTTATTTATTAGTACGCTCATCTAATTCACTTCTTAATGTTTCGTAGGCCTGCATAATATGTACAGGATGTACGGTAGTAGAGTAATGCAGGAACAGTTACCGAGCGATAGCGTTGCAGGCATGAAGATTGCCGGGAAAGCTACCGCTCCTGCCATCGCCCCTTACCTACATCCATGTAGGCAACAAAAAACTTTTTATCCCAGCCTACTAACCTGATTGCCTGGCACCGTCTGCGAGAGATCGCGGAATAAAAATCCGCTCCTACAGTTTTGTTTTTTTGCACTATTCGTTATTCACTATTCACTGCTTTTACAATTTTATTTGCCGCATCAGTCAGATCATTCGCTGCAATAATGTTTACCCCGCTTTCAGATAACAACTGACTACCGAGCTCAGCGTTATTACCTTCTAAGCGCACGACCACTGGAACACTGACGTGCACTTCTTCCACGGCACCGATAATCCCTTCGGCAATCAGATCACAGCGCACGATGCCACCAAAGATGTTGACCAGTATGCCTTTTACATTACTGTCCGATAAAATAATTTTAAACGCTTCACTAACACGTTCTTTTGTTGCGCCGCCGCCAACATCTAAAAAGTTAGCCGGCTCACCACCACATAGTTTTATCAGATCCATCGTCGCCATGGCGAGACCAGCACCATTTACCATGCAACCGATGTCGCCATCAAGCGAGATATAATTTAAATCCCATTCCTTTGCACGATTTTCACGCTCATCTTCCTGCGATTCATCACGCATCGAAAATATTTCTTGCTGACGATATAAAGCGTTATCATCAATATTAATTTTTCCATCCAGACAGATTAACTGACCGTCATCAGTAACAACTAAAGGATTAATCTCTACCAGACTTAAATCCCTCTCTACAAACATTTTTGCAAAACCACTCAGTAAACTGGAAAACTGTTTTATCTGCTCACCTTCCAGCCCCAGACCAAATGCCAGCTCCCTGGACTGGTAAGGCTGTAATCCGGTAAGGGGATTGATCGTTGTTTTTAAAATTTTCTCTGGGGTTTCGGCAGCGACTTTTTCTATCTCCATACCGCCTTCTGTCGAGGCCATAATAACGACCCGCTGTGAAGCGCGGTCGATCACTGCACCTAGATACAACTCTCGACTGATATTACTAATCTCTTCGATCAATACCTGATTAATCGGTTGTCCCTGCTCATCGGTTTGATAGGTCACCAGATGCGTACCCAGCATGTCAGTTACCGCCTGAGTCACTGCATCAGCGGAATCAAGCAATTTGACGCCCCCTGCTTTGCCGCGGCCACCTGCATGTACCTGCGCTTTCACTACCCAGCGATCACCCGCAAGTTTTTCCAGTGCAGATGGCACCTGTTCTGCAGATTCGACGACCTGATTATTAGGCACCGGCATACCAAACTGAGCAAACACCTGTTTTGCCTGATATTCATGTAGATTCATTTTTATCTCTTAGTTGGATAATTATTTTTATCTATCGCGTATTAAATCACAATAACGGAAAACCTTTAAAACTTTTTACCGCAGAGGCGCCGAGAAAAAAACAATTAGTATTATTGTACTTCCAGGGTAGGTGCGAATTCATTCGCACCTACATCTTACTGCTCACCAACATTAATTATCTTTTCTCGGCGTCTCTGCGGTTCAATTTTTTAGTTTTTTGTATGAACAGCCCGACCATGAACTGAAAGTGCCGCTTCGTGCATAGCCTCAGACAACGTCGGGTGTGCAAACATGGTTAACGCAATATCTTCTGCTGTCGCCTGCATTTCCATCATCAACACTGCCTGCGCGATAAGCTCGGATGCCTGTGCAGAAAAAATATGCACGCCGATAACACGATCCGTTACCGCATCGGCAATAATTTTTACCAGACCTTCTGTCTCCGCCATGGCACGCGCACGTCCACTGGCAATCAAAGGAAAACTGCCTACCTTAAAACCAATACCGGCCGCTTTACATTCAGCTTCCGTCTTTCCGACCCAGGCGATTTCAGGCTGGGTATAAATGACTGAAGGGATGACATCATAGTTTACTTCAGCATGCTGTCCGGCAATATGCTCGGCAACCATGATACCTTCCGCTGAAGCTTTATGCGCCAACATTGGGCCGCGCACCACGTCACCGATAGCATAAATATTTGGCACACTGGTTTGACAACGATCGTCGACCAGAACAAAACGGCGCTCGTCTCTTTCTATACCCAATTCTTCACCGAATACACGATCGCTGTTCGGTTTACGGCCCACAGCGATAACTAATTTGTCGAAGACTTCATTTTTTTCACCTGACTGGTCTTCGTAAACCACGTGCACTTTTTTATTTTTCACACTGGCTGAAACAAGCCTGGAATTGAGACGAATATCCAGCGATTGTTTTTTTAAACTACGCTTTGCCAGATTAGCAAGTTTACTATCAACCATCGGTAAAAAATCCTGCATCGCTTCTAACAATACTACCTGTGAACCTAATCGCGACCAGACACTACCGAGCTCGAGTCCGATCGCACCTGCGCCGATCACACCCAAACGTTGCGGCACATCATCAAGCTCCAAAGCGCCAGCAGAATCAAGGATGAAGTCATCTTTAATCATTGCTTGCTGCATACGCACAGGTGATGATCCTGTTGCAATAATAATATTATTAACCGTTAGCTTTTCAATTTTTTTTCGTGTTTTTCGATGCACGATCTTGATCGTATTTTCGGTCGTTATCTTTGCACGTCCGTGAATCAGGTCGACGTTATTCGCTTTAAACAGAGCCTCTATTCCCTGAGTTAGATCATGTACGACCTGATTCTTTCGAGTTTGCATCGTTTCGATATTCATCTCCAGGGATGAAAGCGAAATTCCATGCTGCCCAAAGTTAACATTTGCCTGTTGATACAGATGAGAGGATTCCAGTAAGGCTTTTGAAGGAATACAGCCTACATTCAAGCAGGTACCGCCTAATGAAGGCTCACCCTTATGGTTAAGCCATTCATCAACACATACTGTTTTCAAACCTAGTTGTGCACAACGAATAGCCGCAACATAACCCGCTGGCCCTGCACCGATCACCGCAACGTCATATATTAGTGACATGATCAAACACCAAGCAACATACGTGAGGGGTCTTCCAGTAACTGTTTAATAGTAACCAGGAACTGGACGGCACTCTTACCATCGACTAACCGGTGATCGTAAGATAATGCGAGATACATCATCGGCAAAACTTTTACTTCTCCATCAACCACCATCGCACGCTCGGTAATATTATGCATACCTAAAATCGCACTCTGCGGCGGATTAAGAATTGGCGTTGACAGCATCGATCCAAAAACACCGCCATTAGAGATAGTAAAAGTACCGCCGGTAATATCTTCGATCGACAGACTACTTGTCATGGCTTTACTGGCATAATCTACAATCGACTGTTCGATCTCTGCAACAGAAAGGGCATCGGCATCACGCACGATCGGCACGACCAGACCATTCGGTCCGGAAACCGCAACACCGACATCATAAAAACCATGATAGACAATGTCGTTACCATCGATCGACGCATTGATTTCCGGAAAACGTTTTAATGCTTCCACACAAGCTTGCACAAAAAATGACATAAACCCTAAACGTACGGCGAACTTTTTCTCAAAAGGCTCTTTATACCGTGTACGCAGTTCCATCACCGGCTTCATATTGACTTCATTAAAGGTAGTCAGAATTGCCGCTTCACTCTGCGACTGAACCAAACGCTCTGCGATACGTGCACGCAACCGTGTCATCGGCACTCTGCGCTCCAGCCTTTCGCTGGATACCGCAGGCTTTACTTCCACACTGTAAGTCGGACGCTGTTCACTGGAAATAGAGTCATCATCAGGCTGCATATTTTCAGCCAGATATTTTTCCACATCCTTTTTGATTATTCTGCCATTTTTTCCACTGCCGACTAACTGCGCTTCATCGATCTCGTTTTCTGCAACCATCTTTCTTACCGAAGGACTCATGGCAGCGACGGCCATTTTTGCCACGTTATCACTTATCTTGTCTTCAACCTTTGTGTTATCGACATGAGCATCATTCGAAGCGATAGCTGCTGGCGAATCATCGATTACCGCCAACAGCTGGCCAGCAGTCACTGTATCTCCAACAGAAAATAAAATCTCTTTGACCACACCCTGCTTGATCGTTGGCACTTCCAGAATAACCTTATCGGTTTCGAGATCAACCAGGACTTCGTCGACATCAATCGACTCACCGGCCTGTTTATACCAGTTAGCGATGACGGCATCAGCAACAGACTCCGGCAGTACAGGTACTTTTATTTCTATGCTCATGCTCTTAACTCACACTTATTCTTCTGTAATATCGAGGGCGTCATTTATAATCTTTTGCTGCTCTATTCCATGCAGCCTTGCCGAGCCAACCGCTGGCGCAGAAGATGGCTCTCTGCCAGCATAACCAAGCTGCCAGCGTTTATTCAAAAAAGCAGGAATACGCAGTTTACTAAAATCCCAGGCTCCCTGGTTTTTTGGCTCTTCCTGACACCATAATAATTCATTGGTATTAGTGTATTGCTCCAGCAATGCATCTAATTGCTCACCCGGAAAAGGATAAACCTGCTCGATACGTAATATTGCAATATCATGTATTCGCCCTACCCGCCTCGCTTCCAGCAATTCATAATAAATTTTTCCACTGCATATAATCACACGCCTGACTTTTTTATTTTGTAACTCATCAACTTCAGGCAAAACCCAGCTGAATTGACCATGCGTCAAATCATCTAACGTGCTGACACACAGTTTATGGCGCAATAAACTTTTTGGTGTCATTACGATAAGAGGCTTACGGCAATTACGTACCATTTGCCTCCTGAGCAAATGAAACATCTGCGCGGGTGTAGTTGGCACACATACCTGCATATTATGCACTGAACACAACTGTAAATATCGCTCTAACCTTGCTGACGAATGCTCTGCACCCTGCCCTTCGAATCCGTGTGGTAATAACATCACCAGACCACTGGCGCGTCCCCACTTATGCTCTCCCGCTGAAATAAACTGATCGATAACCACTTGAGCCCCGTTGGCAAAATCACCGAACTGCGCCTCCCATAACACCAGGGTTTTAGGTTCTGTGGTCGAAAACCCATACTCAAAAGCTAATACAGCCGCTTCAGATAATAAGGAGTCAAACACTCTGAAATTGTTTTCATCATTACCCAGCTCCCGCAATGGGCAATAGGAAGAACCATCCACCTGATTATGCAATACAGCGTGCCGGTGAAAAAATGTTCCTCGACCGCTATCCTGTCCAGTCAGACGTATAGAATTGCCCTGTTTCAGCAAGGTGCCGTACGCCAATAATTCAGCATAACCCCAATCGATTGACAGGGCGCCCGCTGTCATCTTATTCCTGTCAGTAACTATTTTTTCAACACGCGCTTGCAGCTGGAAACCCTGCGGCACTTGATTCATTGCAGTTGCCACCTTACGGATAGTTTTCAACGAGACGGTGGTATCAACATCTTTCAGTATCGAATCAGCAATATATTTACCCCATTTAACATGTGTAGACAGATCAGCTTTAAACTCGGGCAACTTGTGTGGCACGATGCATTCCCCGGATTCTAAAATCTTACGCACACTGTGCGCCATGATGTCACATTGCTCCTGTGTTAACACCTTGTCTTCAACGATTTTTTTTGCATAGAGCGTTCTGGTGCTATCGAGTGTCCGAATTTTTTTATACATCATCGGTTGTGTTGCAGACGGTTCATCCGCCTCATTGTGACCGTGTCGGCGATAACACACCATATCGATCACTACATCCTTTTTAAATTTATTACGAAATTCCAGTGCAATACGAGTCACCATGACGACTGCTTCGGGGTCATCTGCGTTCACATGGAAGATAGGCGCACCGACCATTTTTGCGATATCAGTACAGTAGTAAGTCGAACGCGCATCATGCTGAGCACTGGTAGTAAAACCGATCTGATTATTAACGATGATATGCACCGTACCGTGTGTCAGATAACCTCGTGATTGTGACATCTGTAATGTTTCCATGACAACGCCCTGTCCTGAAAATGCAGCGTCACCATGGATCTGCACCGGGATAACCTCATCACCTTCTCTATCACCCCGACGCCATTGCCTGGCACGGACCGAACCTTCAACAACAGGGCCAACAATTTCCAGATGTGATGGATTAAATGCCAGCGCCAGATGAACAGGACCGCCAGGCGTATCCATGTCAGACGAAAAACCCAGATGATATTTAACATCCCCTGTAAGCTCGCTAACTTCTTTGGTTCCTTCAAACTCACTGAACAATTCGTGTGGTGTCTTGCCTAGTATATTCACGAGCACGTTCAAACGGCCACGATGTGCCATACCGATCACGACTTCTTTAATCTTTTGTGTCCCGGCAAATTGTACTAACTCATCCAGCAGAGGAATTAAAGATTCACCGCCTTCTAATGAAAACCGTTTTTGACCAACATATTTTGAATGCAGGTAGCGCTCTAAACCTTCTGCATCTGTTAACTGCTGAAGGATATTAATCTTTTCGACTTCATTCAATATCGCTTTACCACGCGATGTTTCAAGACGTTTCTGCAACCAGCGTTTTTCAGAGGTTTCGGTGATATGCATGTACTCCGAACCGATCGAACCACAATAAGTTTGTCGAACGATTTGATATATCTCACCTAACGGTAACGATTCAGCGCCTGATAACGACCCGGTGTCAAAGACCAGTTCGAAATCATTTTCTGACAGCTCATGATAATCTAGCGATAGCTCAGGCACATGGCCCTCACGTCGACCATTTAGAGGATTCAAATTCGCTACCTGATGCCCGCGAAATCGATAGGCATTGATAAGCTGTAATACCTGGACCTGCTTTTTTTCGTGATTGACTCCAACACATGATCCAAAACGTAAATCATGTTTTTGTTGCGCATAATCTATGAAGTAATCATGCATTTCTCGAGGTGAAACCTCACCCGGAGAAACCTCAAAATCTGAAGGGGCAATATCGTCTCCATTTACTGCCTTACCATTGACCCCAGGCAGACCATCAAAATACTGACGCCATGTCGTTTCTAACTGATCTGGATCACTTAGGTAGGTTTCATACATTGACTCTAACCAGGCTGCGCTTTCGCCATAAACTGCCGAGCTATCCAATAGCTCTGACATACCTGTTTTAGTTTTATGAGTCATTTCACACCCTGAATAATTATTTTCTAAATTGTGAACACGGCTCACAACAGAATATATCTTTCTTAATACTTATTATTAGCTCAAACGGCTTGAAATAACAGTTCAAAGCAATTTATTTATATTAATTTTTATTTGCAAAAAAATAGAACGCTGTCGTTTTCGCCAACACCTGAAAACAACGGCAACTGCTTTTACTTTTTTGCTGTAGCTTACGTCTTACGTACTCGACATTATTTGAGAAGCACGATGCAAGTCATAAAGATCTCGTTGCTGTGACCCGGGCTGCTGCGAGATAAAAATCTCTATTGGCTGAAACAAAGGCGTGGGTAAATCTTGATAATCAAACCATTGCCAAACTTCACATTTGTCGGGTTCTAGCGTTTGCGCCTCACCCGTTTCATGATCGCAGGAAACCAGCAGAGTAATGTATTGGCGTTGCCCAATGGAAAACGCTTTATCCGTGAAACCCAGATGCCGCAAGGCCTTAATTTTTAACCCGGTTTCCTCCAGTACCTCACGAGAAGCGCATTGGATAACCGATTCATCATTTTCCAGATGGCCACCAGGAAACTGCCAGCAGACATCCTGCTGTTCTGAAATGCGCTTACCAAGTAATAGCTGCTTATCTCGCCACACCAATACGCCAACGCCGATGACGGGTCTGGACAATGTTTTATCTGACATTAATGAAGATATGATTTAAAAATTTTCAGTGGGAATTATTTGGTCTTAGCTGATTCACCGGCCGCAACTTCTACCCGGTTTCTTCCTTTGCGTTTCGCATGGTACATCGCCACATCGGCCGCTGCGATCATCATATCAAGCGTATCTTTTGGTTTTCGTGCAGCAACGCCTAATGAGATAGTTATTTTTGGCAACTGTTTTTCATCTA
Source organism: Gammaproteobacteria bacterium (assembly GCA_030637945.1). Lineage (GTDB taxonomy): Bacteria > Pseudomonadota > Gammaproteobacteria > SZUA-229 > SZUA-229. Next base: position 2,335 of record DAOWFN010000182.1, on the reverse strand, counting down.
GAATACCGGGGTCAGCCTTACTAACACTTTCGCGTAATCGCTCAGCAATAAATTTTGCGTTGACCACATTCGTCTCAGGTAACAATACAGCAAATTCCTCTCCACCAAATCGCGCGACAAGGTCATTCGGTCTTAGTGGGCTACGGATCGATCTGGCAGCCGCAGTCAACACATGGTCACCCGCAAGGTGGCCATAATCATCATTATATTTCTTGAAGTTATCAACATCTATCATGATGAGTGAAAGCGGCAACTGGTCACGTTCACTGCGCTTCACCTCACGATCGAACGCATCATCCAGCCAACCGCGATTATGCAACCCCGTTAATGCATCAGTCATCGCATAACGTTGATATTTACGCTGCATCTCCAGGCTGTCCGCAATGACAATATTACTGTAGCGGACACGCTCAGACATGATGTACAGCAAATTTCTGGATATCTCATGTGATACACTGATCATGCGCCAGAGAATTTCTCGCTCTATAACAAGCACCGTTGTCTCTTCCGAAGCACTTATCTTTTCATAAGGAATACGGCTGTCAATAATCGACATTTCGCCAACACATTCACCCGGCTCCACCGTTGCAAACGGAATATCGTCATGCGGTGTCAACTGGATGACTAGCCGGCCTTTAAGCAGTACATACAGATAATGATTTTCTTCGCGAGTAGATAGGACAACTTCATCAACAGCTAATTTTCGATAGATACATGAGCCGAGCAAATCGTGCAGAGCCGGACTCAATAGATCAACATTCCTGAATAACTGTAAACGTGACAATAATAATATGTCGTGTTTTTTTACCAACGTTTCCACTTTCTCTTTACACTCGCTAATGCACGAAAAGGTATAATCAATTGATGCGACTCAGATTATAAACACGTTTTCAATCTCGATTCAAAACGAAAATTACCAGGCCGAGGTCTTATCATGCCAAAAAATCAAAAATCGTACAGTGTTCACAGTATGGAATTAGGTCCAATGGAAAACTTTGTTTACCTGATCCATGACCATGCAAGCAACACAGCCGCGATCGTTGATCCGGCATGGGAAGTCGGTGAAGTGCTAGATTTTGCAGATTCAAAAGACATCAAAATTACTGACATACTGCTAACACACAGTCATCATGATCACATAAACGGTCTGCAGCAAACGCTTGAACATAGCGATGCCAAGATTCATCTATTAAAACCGGAAGCAACGTTTTGGGGCGCGAACCTTGATCAACCTGTTCTACATCATGGCGGTGACCAGATAAAAATCGGTGAGAGCCGGATCAACATCCTGCACACGCCTGGCCATACACCGGGATCAGCCTGCTACCATATCGGCGATGATCTGATAGCGGGTGATACATTATTTGTCTTTGGTTGCGGTCGTTGCGATCTGGCCGGCGGCGACCCCGGAGAAATGTTTAACACCTTAAAGAAAATGAAAACCGAGTTACCCGCTTCAACCGTGTTACATCCCGGACATAACTATGCGCCACAATCACCAACATCAACACTGGAATCTCAGTGTAGCGGAAACCCTTTTTTACATTTTGATGAACAGGCGGATTTTATAAAATACCGGATGCACGTCCACGACAAGATTAGAGATACCCCTTATGAAGCTGTTTCAAAAGAACAGGCACTACACTCTATAGAATAAAAATTGACTGTGGCGGATTTCCTAGTGCTTAAGTTATGCACAAGGCACAAGATATAGTCAGTAACTCAGAAAACGACTAACTTGCCTCATATTGATAACCAATACTCTAAAGATACATCTGTAATTTATTGTTTTATATAATAATATACGAAACTCTGAAAACATTACCAAAACCATCGTTATCATGGCATATCAAATATGTAAAATTTACCGATTTTTAACCCACAGAGTTATCCACAGAAAACATGAACAAGCTGTGCGTAAACAATCAAGTCTCTGCACGAATACATAAGTTGACCGCATCATTTAACAACAATAACGATTACGGGTTAAATGACTAGTTTTAGATATCTGCTGACAGAGCAAAAACGGCCATACAAACAAAAACAATTTTTTCCGCAAATGAACGCAAATAAACGCAAATTAAAAGCCCTAAAAATATTTATATTAAACAAATGTAGGCCTGCGTAAGGTACGTTGCCTACATGGACGTAGGTAAGGGGCGTTGGCAGGAGCGGTAGCGGTAGCTTTGCAGGCGTTTGTTGCACCAACTGCCGGGAACGGCAAAGCCTTATCCCTGCCTACAAATAATGTTTTTATTTGCGTTTATTTGCGTTCATTTGCGGAAAAATCTAAAAGTTTTTTCTTTTTAACCAACAGGCATAAATGGTCTAATTT
>DAOWFN010000043.1 GCA_030637945.1 Gammaproteobacteria bacterium | reverse complement strand
GGCACCATTTTCATCATGATCATCCGGTGAGATACTACTGTCATCCATAACAGGCGCTTCCTCGATCAATGTGAACTCATCATTTTCCATAATGACGCTTTCTTCCTCTTTTTCTTTTAAGAAAATTCGTGAAGCTATCAACTCTAACTCGAACAACAACCAGATTGGTATCGCTAACAAAGATTGCGAAATAACATCCGGCGGTGTCAACATCATACCGATAACAAAAGCGCCAATAATGATGTACGGCCGTTTGTCGGCCAATTTATCAACCGTCGTTACACCTGCTGCGATCAATAAAAACGTCGCAACCGGCACTCCAAATGCGATACCAAAAGCCAGGAAAATCGCAATGATAAAATCCAGGTATTGACCGATATCGGTCATTACCGCAACACCTTCCGGTGCCACACCGATGAAGAAACCAAACAGGATAGGAAAAATCACGAAATAGGCAAACGCTATTCCACAATAAAATAAGATCACACTAGAGATGAGCAGCGGAGTCGCCATCCGTTTTTCATGGCTATATAGACCTGGCGCAATAAATGCCCACATCTGATGCAATAGATACGGAATAGTTAATAATACCGATAACAACAGTACTAATTTGAACGGCACTAAAAATGGCGAGGTAACGCCTGTCGCTATCATCGACGTGCCTTCAGGCATCAAACCCAGCAATGGCTGAGCAGCGATGGTGAAAATATCTTCAGAAAAACCAAACAGAGCAACAAAAACAATAAGGATCGCCAGTACCATGTGCAACAGACGGTCACGCAGCTCAATCAGGTGATCCATCAGGCTTTGTTCTTTATCGTCTTCTTTTTCGACTTTATGCTCTGCCATGATTTTTTAGCAGTTAAGAATTTTCTTTATTTGCAGTTGATGATAACTGCGTTTGTTCTGATGCTTCGGTCGATACACCAGTATCTTCCTGCTCTGAATCTTCCTGCTTTACGCCTTCAAACTCTTCTTCATGAAATGAGTGCGTCTCACTATCACTTAATATATCGGTAGGAATATCAGATGAAATATCTGACTGCACTGCATCAACACCCGATTTTAACTGTTGCTGCAACTCATTTATTTGCACTTCCTGATTATGCAGCATGCGCTTGAATTCATTAACATCAAGTTCTGACTCGACTTCACTACGCACGCCTTCGATATAACGGCGGGCTTTGCCTACGAAGTAACCTGCTTTACGGGCAGCACCGGGCAACCGCTCAGGTCCGATAACGACCAGAGCCAAAATAAGAATTAGCAGGATTTCCCAAAAACCAACGTCGAACATAATTTACCGTAAAGCTCATTGCACGCACTCAAGCCAGGCGGCTCTCATGTGCGACAACGGTTACCTATACGTTATCTTCTTTTTTAACCGATTCTGTGTCCGCAGTTGTATCTGAGTCCTGCGCAACTTTGTTTTGCTGCTTACTATCATCATCACCGTCTTTAACAGCAGACTTAAAACCTTTAATCGCCGAACCTAGATCGCCACCAACATTTTTTAATTTCTTGGTGCCGAAGATCAAAATAACAACAGCCAGTAAAATCAACAATTGCCAAATACTAATACCCATAATGTTTACTCTCTTATCTTTTTATCTTAAATCGACAATCAGAATATCTGCTCGTCTAGCCGACCTCGCTGTCGCGAGGTACGAAGCAATTTACCCAGGCATCTGTGTCGTCATCATGAGATTGCTTCGTATCTCGCAATGACGTATTTATTAAATTACTTTCTTGCCGCTTTCTCATCATGACCTGACACACCAAATCTTCTAGCAAGCTCCGCTAATACATCATCCGCGGATAAATTCTGGTCTGCTAGCAATATCATAGTATGAAACCAGAGATCAGCCACTTCATAGACCAGTTTGTCTTTATCGCCATCCTTTGCCGCCATCACTGTTTCTGTGGCTTCTTCACCCACCTTTTTAAGGATGGCATCTAATCCCTTATCATACAGGCTTGCTACATAAGATGAATCTGGCGCGGCGCCTTTGCGCTGTTCCAGTATTTCAGTCAGTTGTGCCAATATTTCGTTGTTACTCATAACTTTTCATTTTATAACTTTTCGCCTAAATAAGCACTGAGTGACTACTTCATATTATTTAGAATAAATCTGCTCCGGGTCTTTAATCACCTGTTCGACCTCAACCCATTTATCGCCCTGCAACTGGCGATAAAAACAGCTCTCCCGCCCCGTATGACAGGCGATGCCGCCACTTTGTTCAACCTTTAACAGGATAACATCTTCGTCGCAATCAAAGCGTATATCGATAATTTTTTGCGTATGGCCGGACTCTTCGCCTTTGTGCCAGAGCTTCCCCCTGGAACGTGACCAATACACAGCCTGTTGTTTTTCTACCGTTAATCGTAATGATTCACGGTTCATCCAGGCCATCATTAAAATTTTTCCGCTGCCGGCATCCTGCGCAATGGCTGGAATCAAACCATTTTCATCGAAGCGAATTTCATCTAACCAGTTCATACATACCTGTCAGACAAACGCATCTCGATGCCCCGGTCGGCCATATGTTGTTTTGCTTCCTGTATGGTGTACTCAGCAAAGTGGAAAATACTGGCTGCCAGAACCGCATCGGCCAGGCCTTCGGTCACACCCTCTGCAAGGTGGTCAAGATTACCAACACCACCAGATGCAATTACCGGCACGGTCACAGCTTCAGAAATTGCCCGTGTAAGTGGCAGGTCAAAACCTATCTTTGTGCCATCCCTGTCCATGCTGGTCAGCAAAATCTCACCGGCACCATATTCAACCATTTTCTTTGCCCATTCTATGGCATCCAGTCCTGTCGGCTTCCTGCCACCATGGGTAAAAATTTCCCAACGCAATGGCTCGCCTTCAGCACTAACTTTTTTTGCATCGATCGCCACCACGATACATTGCGAACCGACTTTGTCTGAAGCTTCACGAACAAATTCCGGGTTAAAGACTGCCGCAGTATTGATAGCGACTTTGTCAGCACCCGCATTTAACATACGGCGTACATCATCAACAGTGCGGATACCACCGCCTACGGTCAGAGGAATAAATACTTCATTGGCAACCTCTTCTACAACGTGCACGATGGTTTCGCGGTCATCAGAACTTGCCGTAATATCAAGGAAGGTAATCTCATCAGCACCTTCTTCATCATAACGCCTGGCAACTTCTACCGGATTGCCGGCATCACGAATATCAACAAACTGCACACCTTTAACAACACGGCCGTTATCGACATCAAGACAGGGAATTATTCGTTTCGCTAATGACATAATTAATAAAATTCCAAAACATGCTTTTATTTACAATATAGCTGCGAATAAATTGTACGGAACAATTTATCACGTAAGCCCCGAAGGGGTGAAGCATATGGAAATGCTAAATAATTTATTCGCACCTACACTTACTGCTTATCCAGCCACTCCTGGGCTTCTTTCAGATCAATCGTTCCTTCGTAAATCGCACGGCCGGTAATCGCACCCATGATGCCTTCATCCGCCACTTTACTTAATTCTTTCAGATCTTCCATCGAAGTGATACCGCCTGAAGCAATCACTGGAATATTGATTGCCTGAGCCATCTTCACCGTAGCCTCAACATTCACGCCCTGCATCATGCCATCTCGTGATATATCGGTATAAACGATGGCTTCAACACCATCGTTTTCAAAACGTTTCGCCATATCAATGACATCATGTTTGGATAATTTTGACCAGCCATCAGTAGCGACTTTACCGTCTTTAGCATCTAAGCCCACGATGATATGGGTGGGAAACTCAGCACAAACTTCTGCCACAAAGTGCGGCTCTTTGACCGCTTGCGTACCAACGATCAGATAATCCACACCTGCATCCAGATAGGCTGCAATCGTATCTTCATCTCTTATGCCGCCACCCAATTGTATCTTTAAATCCGGGTAAGCGGATGCGATCTCGTGAATCACGCCAGCATTAACGGGTTTTCCCGCAAACGCACCGTCGAGATCAACGATATGCAAACGTCGAGCACCTGCTTCAACCCACTGCCCGGCCATCGCTACCGGGTCATCAGAAAAAACCGTGGAATCATTCATATCACCCTGGCGAAGGCGTACACATTGTCCATTTTTTAAATCAATTGCAGGTATTAATAACATTTCCTATCTCTATAAAATATTTAATCTTGTCTGAACTCAAGTCTGACCGATACAATTACAGTTACGGCTGCCCATTCCAGCGGCTAAAATTCTTTAGCAATTGTAAACCATCATGGGCGCTTTTTTCTGGATGAAATTGTGCAGCAAAAACATTATCTCTGGCGATAACAGAAACAAATTCAATACCATATTCTGTCGTACCCGCAACCAGTGTTTCATCCTCCGGATCCACGTAATAACTATGCACAAAATAAAATCGATTGCCGTCCTCAATATCGCTCCACAGCGGGTGCGACTGTTTTTGTGCTACTTTATTCCAGCCCATATGCGGAACCTTTAATGACTGCATCTGCGCCTTCAAGGCACTATCGGAAAATGCACGCACATCACCCGGATATAGATTCAAGCAATCAATACCCTGGTTCTCTTCACTGTGCGACATCAATACCTGCATACCCATACAGATGCCCAAAAATGGTTTTTCATGGGCCGCCTGTAAAACGGCTTCATCCAGCTTCAAATCCTTTAACTGCTGCATGCAGTCACGCGCCGCTCCCTGACCGGGAAATACAACACGCTCAGCATCGGCTATCTCACTCGCATCTGAACTGACAATAACTCGTTGCCCATCCTGCACCACATGTTCCAGTGCTTTCGAGACAGAACGCAAATTACCCATGCCGTAATCAACGACAGCAATTGTTGAACTCATAGCATCTCTGAATCGTTTGAAAAATATAAAACCATGTTAAAAACTATTACTCAAATACCCACACTAGATGAGTGCTTTGTGCGAAGCACTCTTATAGAGAGCCTTTGGTGCTTGGCATAACGCCCTGCATCCGAGGATCGGCAGCTAATGCCATGCGTACGGCACGTCCAAACGCCTTAAAAATTGTTTCAGCTATATGGTGCGCATTGTTGCCGCTAAGGTTATCTATATGCAACGTTACATTAGCGTGATTGATAAACCCCTGAAAAAACTCATGGAACAGGTCAACATCAAAATCCCCAATACTTGAACGTTCAAATTTCACATTATATTCGATGCCTGGACGACCTGAAAAGTCGATAACCACGCGCGATAGCGCTTCATCCAATGGCACATAGGCATGCCCATATCGCACGATACCTTTTTTATCACCAACAGCTTGCGAAAACGCCTGCCCCAGAGTGATACCAATATCTTCTACGGTGTGATGTGCATCGATGTGCAGATCACCTTTTGCTTTGATTTCGAGATCGATCAAACCATGACGCGCAACCTGATCAAGCATGTGCTCTAGAAAAGGTATACCGGTATCCAGTTTACATTCACCGGAACCATCCAGATTTACCGACACCTGAATCTGCGTTTCCAGCGTATTACGTTCAACACTTGCCTGACGTTGCGTCATTTATATCTCCAAATCATGTTATGCATCACCTGTGCAATACTCACATGGTCAAATTAAAAGTTACCGGCCCATCATTAAGTAATTCAACAGCCATATCCGCACCAAATTGACCCGTTTGCAACCAGCCATCCGGTAGATCACTCGCCATCAAATCACCCTTTACGCGCATTATATCAATAAGTTGTGTAAACAGGGCTAATCCTTTTTCAGGACTGGCTGCCTTCGAAAAGCTGGGTCTTAAGCCCTTCTCAGTATCAGCCGCCAAAGTAAACTGCGGCACCATCAAAATCGAACCGCGAATATCCATCACGCTCAGGTTCATTTTATCTTCCGTATCAGAAAATACACGGTATTTAAGAATTTTCTCTGCCAAACGCTCCGCCGTGGACTCGTCATCATGTTTTTCCACACCAAGCAATACCAGTAAACCCTGTGGGATGCTTGCAACCTTTTTGCTATCCACCGTCACCGATGCGGTTTTTACTCGCTGTAATAACGCAATCATGCTACGCCAACCTGCTCCCAATACTTCCCGGTAACAAAGCAACCAAAGACAATTAAATGTAAGGATTTCCCTACAACAGCATCCTTATCTGACTGATAGCAGAAATTCATCGATTCAACCATAATTATTGACGTGGACACAAGGAAGAGCCATACAGGGACATAAGGATATAGGTAGCTTTAGGAAATTTAACACGGACATGGACATTGGAAGGTTAAAGTTTACACGGATTGATAAATAATTCTATGGAATAGCTATAGCGCGCGGCTCATCACCAAGCAAGGACCTGGATACCCCAACTTCGGTTGGGGTTTTTTATGTACAGGATGTACGGGCAGATATATTGCTCCTCGGCAATTGCTCCTGCATTGCTCTAATAAGTTACATCCATGTAACGATGTAAAATCTGCACTTCCACCATCCGTGGTGGTCGTATGCCGCAAGGAGCCATGGATGGCGGTGTGACGATGCCTTTATATTCACACCCAAGCCCACCACGTACACCATAAAAAATTAGAGATACTACAAGCTACTAACATTAGTAAAACATACTCTCGTAACGTCTGCTTCCGGCCAATGGTGGCCGGATAGAATATAAAAGGAATATTTCAAAACACCCTGAAATAGCCATATAAGTGTTCAATATACAAAGCGGAGAGCCTTTCAAGAGTAAATTTTCGTAGTTGTTTGAGTTATATTGTCCTCAGTAGAAAGGACCAAATGCAAAAGATTTTGCATTTGGTGGTTATTCTAACTTTTGTAATTTCTTCATGAAAGTTTGTGCTGCAAACTTATTGCCTGCATCACGATGAAATGCGACTAATGCATTAAGTATATCCGTATCTTTAGGAAAGCGATCATGTGCATCTTTTAAGGTATCGATAGCTTTATTTTTTTCACCTGTAGAATTTAATGAGACTGCGTATACGTAGGTATAGTGCGCATTAGAAGCATCTAGTCTTACAGCATTTTGTAGCATTTGAACAGCTACGTTATTATGTTTTTGTCGTATCTTCAACAAGCCAAGTGCATAATATGTATCGGCATTATCAGGTGCGATATTTATTACTTTGATTAATAGCTTTTCTGCTTCGGCATCATTCTGCTGTGTTCTATAGAGATCAGCAAGGTTGATATATGCGGCCACAAAGACATTATCCAGTTTGATTGCTTTTTTATACGCTGTTACTGCTTTATCATCTTCACCTTTCGTTGCGTAGTAGTTACCCAAATTTAATTGTGCTACAGGGTGTTCGGCATTGACTAGTTGTGAATTTATATATTCTTTCCTGGCATGGTCATAAATTTTTAACTGTTTGCCTTGTAACTGACCTACAGGCACTGATGCCAATACTCTGGCAGCTTCAATTCGAACGACCCTTACCGGATCGTTGAGCAAGGGAAATGCCAGTTGTACAAGTAATGCATTTGGGAAACCATCCAGCGCAGAAACACTTGCCATGCGCACCAGGGGGTCTCCATCTTCCAGGCCATTTTGTAAAGCATCAAAAGTTGATTGATCAAGGTAAGGCGGCAAACTGGTAATTGCTGAGGCGCGTGCAATATTTGGTGTTTCGGTTTTTCTTATTTGTTTAGCAAGTATCATGCCTGCTTTATTTTTACCTGACCGGCCTGCCTCTAGCGCATGCGCATACTGTTGAAAAGCGGCGAAAGGTTTTTCATACCACTGTTTCACTCGTTCAGCTGCCCACGCTGCATCTTTATCATCATGACATTTATTGCAGGCATTTGGAGTGCCTAAGCTAACTGATAAATCTGGACGCGGAATACGGATGCTATGATCGTGACGCGGGTCAACTACCATAAAATTTTTTGGTGGCATATGGCACTCAGCACATGACGCGCCAGTTGAGCCGCTCTGATGGAAGTGATGTTTTTCGGTATCGAATTTAGCAGCCGCATGACATTGCAAACAGACAGCATTGCCTTCTTGTCTTAACTTAAGACTATGTGGTTCATGACAATCACTGCAGGTAACACCTTTGTGCTGCATTTTGCTCTGCATAAAAGAACCATAGACATAAACTTCGTCTTGTATCTGGCCATCGGCATAATATAAACCTTCATCCAGCAGTCTCGGTTTGTAGTAATCTAAGAAAGGTTTGCCCGGTGAATAATCACCTGCAATTAAACTGCGTCGCGAATGACACTGTGCACACACTTCAATTTCTTTTTTCGTGTTTCGCTTTTGACTGCGCAATGCATTTTCTGTCTTAGAATTTAATTGCCAGTGAACACCTTTTCGTTCATCAAGCAGAACTTTGAATCCTTTATTGTTGCCAAAAACTTCCCATTCTGTTTTTTTGTCCGATTTATTATTAGCCCATGTGATGTGATTCGATGAAGGCCCATGGCAGGCTTCACAGGAAACATCAATTTCTGACCATGAAGTTTTAAATTCATCTTTTATGCTGTCATAGTTTTTTTGCAGATTGGTTGAGTGACACTCCGCGCACATCCCATTCCAGTTAAAACTTGTGCGTGTCCAGTGTAACTCATCTGTATACGTTATTTTTTCATCAGGATATAAATGAAACCAGCGTTGACCACCCTCAGATTTTTTTCGTGTATCCCAGGCAATACTCAGTGCCTGTAATCGACCGTCATCGAACTCAACAAGGTATTGTTGCAACGGCTCAACACCAAAGGTGTACTTGATCTCATAATCAAGCGGCTTGCCATCCGGTCCATCAGTGCGAATCATGAAATTATTGTTCTTTTTATAAAACTTGCTGTTGATTCCCGCATAGTTAAAATCAGCATTGGAAAAATCTCCCAGAACAGAATTGTCATCGGCGTGCTGCATAGCAAGATCGTGATGCGAGCCCTGCCAGAGGTTTACCTGTTCAGCATGACAGTTCGTGCAAATTTTGCGACCAACATATTCTGCGGTTTGTAGAGAGCCACTAGTAAAAGCTGTGTTGTTAAATAGTAACAGTATTGTTGACAATATATATAAACCAGCTTTTCTCTGGTTGAACGAACACTGCAATACAGTTATTAAATTATTCACTTATTAAAATACGCTTATTTAATAGACATGGTATATATCTGTTATTTATTTGGTGGATACTGCTGAAGAATGTTCTCTACAGTCTCATTAATTAACGCCTTTGGTTCTCCTGGCTCTATATACTCTGAAATTGATAGCGTATTAATACCACGCCAGATTAATTTGTTATTTTCTGTATCCGTTACATCTATCAGTAATACCCCTGATCATAAACGTTCACTTGTGTCCGTGCCGATACCAGTACTGTCACAATGGCCGCGTGAGTATCGTCCAGGTGAAATACCTCTGCTAACCTGTGGTGTATTAATGAATGAAGTATATCAGGGCTCTGTACTTAATATTGTTTTGCATCTTGTAAAGGCTGCTCAGTATATTAATGGACTGCACTTTTAAATTCACGTTTCAACTTAACCTGACAGTAGTTAATATCTTCAATTGGGCGTATCATCTCTGGAGATGAGTTCGAGCCAGTAAGCACAATCATTGAATTATATAAAGATAACTCGCCATGCTTTATATGATATCAGTTATATGCATTTAGCTTTATTTTTGCAGGAAGATCAGTGTGAATATTCGAGTCAGTTTTTTTCTAATTATTTTTTCCTTCATACTATTTCTTTCCGGCTGCGCTTCACTGCCACGTGAACCGGTACCTATTAAACACATCAATAATGCTGAGGTTATCGGGATACCAAATGTCCGTTCCTGGGCCGGAGAAGTCACCGAACATTTCCAGCAGGATATTATTAAGTCAGCTGAACAGGAGCGTCAACATAGCCTTTCGCGCGACGAACAAGGTATTCCTCAATACGCTGTTCTCTCTTTATCTGGCGGAGGTGCAGATGGGGCGTATGGAGCGGGTTTTTTAAATGGCTGGACCAGAGCCGGTACACGACCAGAGTTCAAAATAGTATCGGGCATCAGTACTGGAGCGCTCATCGCGCCATTCGCATTTTTGGGAACTGATTATGATGATGCACTTAAAAAAGTCTTTACCACAGTTAATACCGAGAAAATCCTTGAACGTCTTAGCATCATAAGTCTGTTCTCCAGTGAGGCGATGACGAATACTGGACCATTTAAACGCTTACTTGAGCAGTATGTCACTGATGACATGATACGGCAGGTTGCTAGCGTGCATGATCAGGGTAGAAGACTCTATATCGGCACAGCTAATATGGATGCTCAACGCCCTGTAGTGTGGAATATGGGGCTTATTGCCAAGAGCAATCATCCCTCTGCGCCACAGTTATTTCGTGATGTGATGTTAGCTTCTGCATCTATACCCGCAGCCTTCCCACCGGTGTATATAGAGGTAGAAGTTAATGGCGAGGACTATGATGAAATGCATTCTGATGGTGGAACATTTGCGCAAGTATTCTTTCATGGAGGAACATTAGACTTGAAGGCGGCTGGTCGCGCGGCGGGTTACGATAAAAAGAAATATCCCATTAAGGATTTATATATTATCCGTAATGGGCAACAAACACCTGAACCCGAACACGTTGAACGGAAATTATCAAATATAGCAGCACGCGCGATCGAAAGTATGATTAAAGCTTCTTTACACGGAGACCTATACCGTATCTATGTCACTGCCTTGAATCAGAATATAAATTATCATTACGTTGATATTCCTGATGTTTATAAATCTAAAGCCAAAGAGGAATTTGATGTGGAAGAAATGAATCGGTTATATCAACTTGGTTATGAAGTAGGTCAACAAAAGGATCCCTGGCAGAAAGTACCCCCGGGACTTCGAGAGTATATTGAAGAATAAGATCATGGACTGTAAGCAATTATCTCAAATTGGCTTTATTTATAAAATAATATGCGATACATCTTGATTTGTTGATACGAAGATTACTTCGTAATGGTGTATTTCGCATATTCCTTAGGTAAAGATACTGTGATTTCTATTTATTATGTGTATTAAATAAGTTATCTTGTTGCTTTATGCCAATAAATGAAAGAAAGCTATCAAATAATATTATTTGGTAAGCCATTGAAAAAACTATTTAAATGATACTTGAATTAGAGGAGTTATTAAAATGAAAATTATCAGTCTAACTATCTCGTTTATCATCCTGTTTGCTAGTCAAGCATGGGGAGCTGGTCAACATAAACTAATGGGTTCGGGTTTCATCGACTTCCCACCGACACTGACACCTATGCCGGAAATGACGGGCGTATGGTACTGGAACGAACCTGGTGTGAAATTTCAGAATTACAACAAGATTTTGCTGGACAACATCGAGATTTTTATAGCTCCGGATTCAAAGTATAAAGGTATCAATGCTGATCAGATGAAGGTTTTGTCTGACGGCATGCGTGCAGCTATGATCAACGCTATGGAGCCCGACTATCCTATTGTAACCCGACCCGGCCCAGGGGTCCTGGTGGCACGAATTGCCATCACAAACGTGTATTTAGGCAAACCAAAACACCGCATTGGACAATACTCCCCTATAGGTCTTGTTTTGGGCGGGGTCAAAAAACTCGCTGGAGCACAAAAAAACTTTTCTATAAAAAATGCCTCGGTTGAGGCGGAAATGTTTGATGCGCAAAGTGGCAAACGGGTGGCCGTGCGTATTGATACAAGACCTCTACGGAGTTTGGATGAAGATTCCCAAAGATCTGAAGATCTCGAAGATTTTGAAGATCCGTTTGATGATCCCAAAGAATTGTCCTGGGATTCTATCGAAGAATCACTTCAAGTTTACGGAAAGCGGTTTCGCGAGAGAGTGGAACAAGCGCACGCAGGTGGTAAATAGTTTTTAGCGAGTAGCTAGTGCATTCCAGGAACGAATAAAAGTACGGTGAAAGGTTGAAATGTTATGAATACAAAAATAGGTGATTCATCCATTATGCATACTTTTGCAACGATGCTTACGTTGACATTGATGATAAGCACCATTCAGATACATGCAGCAGATGGGCAGCAATCAAAGAAGCAGAATAAGAAGCCCAATATTCTTCTCATTGTTGCTGACGATATGGGTTACTCAGACCTCGGAAGTTATGGCGGAGAGATTAAAACACCCGTTTTAGACGAACTGGCACAACAGGGAGTACGTTATACAGATTTCTACGTGTCACCTACCTGTTCCGTTACCCGGTCTATGCTGCTTAGTGGAACGGATAACCATGTAGCTGGTCTGGGGAATATGGGTGAACTTACCGCGCCTAACCAGGTGGAAAAGCCGGGGTATGAGGGCGTACTTAACAAACGTGTGGCTACCGTCGCCGAGCTGCTACAAGACAACGGCTATCACACCTACATGGTAGGGAAGTGGCATTTGGGTATGAAACCTGATCAAATCCCACATGCCCGCGGTTTCGAGCGTGATTTTTCGACGCTTGTTGGTGGAGGGGATCACTTTGACGACGGGTGGAATGTCGAATGGCAGGTACCACAAATGCCGTATACTGAAGACGGACGCCCTGTTAAGAAACTTCCTGAGGATTTCTACTCCAGCAAAAACTACACCAATAAAACTATCAAGTTTATAGAAGAAGGCCGTAAAGATAATAAACCTTTCTTTGCCTATATGGCCTATACCGCGCCTCATGGTCCACTGCAACTACCCGATGACTGGTTGCGTCGCTATAAAAATCAATACGATGAAGGTTGGGATGGAATCCGTCAAAAACGTCTCAAACGTATGCAAGAATTGGGAATTGTGGATGAAGGTGTTAATACGGCTGACCGTCTTTTCTTAGTGCCAAGGTCTACTATGTTTACACCCGCCATACGCGTTGCGCTAGGTCGGAAGATGGAACTGTACGCTGGCATGGTTGAATACATGGACGACCAGATC
>DAOWFN010000158.1 GCA_030637945.1 Gammaproteobacteria bacterium | reverse complement strand
GAATAAAGTATTGTATCGAATGGTATTGGTAATAGTGTGCGGGAAATATTCTGTTACTGGAATAACGGCAGGGTGTTGTATCTGTAGCGTACGTCGAAGGTCTGGATTATTATCGATGATGATGCCATCTTGCAATTGTAACCCTAATGAGCTTGCTAACTTATCCAGGCCGTACAGTTCACCGGGTTCGGTTAACCACAGTAGATTTCCACCATTGCTGATAAAGGTTTCAACCTGTTCGATTTCACCGGCTAGATAGGTATGATCAGGTGCGGCTATAACAAGTAATTTTGTATTATCAGGCATAGGACTATTTAACAGGTTAACCGTTTGCAGGTTAAAGCCCATGTCTGTTAACTGTTGGCTCAGTTGTGAATAAGCACGCTGATCTGTGCTTTCTATATCACGTTCGCCATGGCCGCTTAAGAAAACCACCTGCTGATTATCGCGGCGATTCAACCTGAGTAAGGCGTTACTGATTGCTTGTTCACTTAATGAGTCAATGTGCTCCATGCGACTGTTGTAATGGATAACAAAGGCAAACGGTTTGCTCATTACGATGCCGTCTTGCTTCGCCTGTTCGATATCCAGGTCCGGGTTCAATAATCGTAAATTAAAGTTTGATTTAACCCGCTGGTAACGACCCATAATCTCCTGAACTGCTTTTTGAGTAACATCGTCCGTAGTGTATGCATGAACGGTTACGTCTTTATCTAATAGATTAAGCAAGTCGACACTGCTGCTTGATAAAGAGTGGCGTTTGTTCGCTGTTAGATCGAATTGATAGTTATAATGATTAGTAACCCACGCCATCATGCCGATACCACTGATAAACAACAACAGAAAAATGAATTTCTGAATGGTTAGCTGTAAACGTGATCTGTTGGTTAGTTTCATTTTTTATGTAGGTGCGAATTCATTCGCACGACCATCTATTTGTGTTGCACCATGTGCGAATGAATTATTCAGCACGTCCATATGCTTCACCCATTCAGGACTTGCGTGAAAAATTGTTCCATACAATTTTTTCGCACCTACATTTTTAAAAATATTCACGATTGTAATCTCTGTGTTTCGAGTTGACGGATAGCCAGAACAATAAAACCAAAAATAAACAATAAAAAATAAGCGATATCACGGGTATTTAAAATGCCGCGCAATAGAGCAGTAAAGTGAGCCTGTATAGACAGGTAAGCTAAAACGCTGGTGTCGTCGTTCATCGCCGCAGTGTTTACATTAACCATCCACAGCAACAGTAATAAACCAAAAGTGCTTATCGCTGCAATCATCGGGTTATCGGTTAGTGAAGACATGTAAAGGCCGGCTGCGCCAAATGCAGATAGCACAAGAAATAACCCCAGCACACCAGAAAATATTTTAATGAAATCTAACTCTGTGCCCATGGCTAGTGACAACGGCATTAAGGTGATCATGAATAAAAGCGCGATAATAAAAAACAACAGACCCAAATATTTTCCAAGCACGATCTCGGTAATGCTTACCGGTGCGCTGAGTAGCAGGCTCATCGTTTTATTACGCTTCTCTTCACTGATCAGGCGCATGGTTAATAGTGGTGTGATCATCAACAGTACGATGCTGGAAACTTCGAACAACGGACTGGCGATCAGGTCAGTCACGCCCGGTGCATTTTTGATCATGGTTAAATCTGCCTGGATAGTAAAAAACACATCCACAGAAGAGAAAAAAGTCCACGCTAAAATAACCTGAACGACGGCGAGTATCACCCACGCCAACGGTGATAAAAACATACTGCGAAATTCACGCCTGGCGATAGTAAGGATCATGCTGCGTTATCTTCCAATGTTTCTTTATCACCGGTAGTCAGATCAATAAAAACCTGTTCCAGTGATGTCTGGTACGGTGCGAAGCGGGTCAGTCCCCATTGCTGCTGTACGATATATTCACTGAGTTTATCAGCGGTTAAATCACTTTCTGCCGTAAAGCTAAAATCATCGATCATTTCGATCGATTTGAAAACATGATGGTTAGCAAGTTTTTCTACGCTGACGTTTTCCATCAGCGTAATTTCAAATTTGCTACTTTGTTTGCTCAGCATGTCATCCATGTCGGCGCTGTAAACGATCTCGCCTTGGTTAATGATCTGCACCCGTGTACAGACAGCTTGCACCTCGGGCAGGATATGCGTGCATAAAATAATGCCGTGAGTTTTACCCAGTGTTTTTATTAAGTCGCGGATTTCCAAAATCTGAATCGGATCGAGACCAACGGTCGGCTCATCCAGAATTATGACAGGCGGTGAGTGCAAGATAGCCTGTGCGATACCAACACGTTGTTGATAACCTTTCGACAGGTTGCGAATCAAACGATTTCGCACGTCGCTCAAGCCGCAGCGGTCGATGGCAGAGTCACAGGCACTATCGAGTGCTGATTTCTCAAGCTGATGCAAACGACCACAAAACTGCAGGTACTCCGTTACCGTCATCTCTTTATAGAGAGGCGGGTTTTCAGGCAGATACCCCAGCGATGCTTTTGCAGCTTTCGGGTTCTCTAATAAATCAACACCGTTGATACTTATCTCGCCCAGCGTCGGCGCCAGGTTACCGCTTAACATCTGCATAGTAGAAGACTTGCCCGCACCATTAGGGCCAAGAAAGCCAAGAATATCACCGGCAGCCAGCTCAAAACTGATGTTATTCACCGCACAGAAATCACCGTAGCGACGAGTCAGATTGTTAACAGAGATAAGCAAAGACATGGGGCGTTATTATTACTGAATTTCTGTATCTTGCAAGGGGAAAAACTAATGTTTGTTGTTCGGCATGAATATTGTTTTTAGCTCGTCATTCTGGCGGACGCCAGAATCCATTTATAGGTGGAGTAATAAGTTGCAGAATTGAGTCCGTACATAAACATGGATTCCGGCTAGAAGCATGCCGGAATGACGTAATCCGATATAATATGCCCCATGGCAAAATTCCTCGGCGTCGACACAGGCGGTACTTTCACAGATTTCATCCTTTTCGATGACGAATCCAAAGCGATTCGTATCCATAAAGTGCTGTCCACACCAAAGTCACCCGAAAAAGCCATCCTGCAGGGTATTGCTGATCTGGCTGAAGTTGATAAAACGCTCGATATCAACAATCTAACGATGACCCACGGCTCAACCGTTGCCACCAATGCCATACTCGAAGGTAAGGGTGTACGCACTGCCTATATCACC
Source organism: Gammaproteobacteria bacterium (assembly GCA_030637945.1). Taxonomy (GTDB): domain Bacteria; phylum Pseudomonadota; class Gammaproteobacteria; order SZUA-229; family SZUA-229. The sequence continues at coordinate 114 of DAOWFN010000158.1, read as the reverse complement.
AACAAAGGCTTCGCTGACGTGCTTACCATCGGTCGGCAGGCGCGTGAAGAGTTATATAACTTAACGCCGATAAAAAAACCGCCGTTAATCGAACGGGATTTATGCCTCGAAGTG
>DAOWFN010000208.1 GCA_030637945.1 Gammaproteobacteria bacterium | reverse complement strand
CTCAATCGTTCCGCTATCTGTTTTTGAAACGCCGAATTCAAATTGCCATTTGTCTGTATTGTTCTCGGACAGCGTGGCCAGCAAACCAACTTCGAAAGCCCGCCACTCGTATTGCTCGAATAACCCGGAAACGTTATTGGCGGGTAAAATATTTCTGTCCCATTGCTGCCAGGAAACTTTCCCATAGATGGAGTTGTTATCGTTTTCCGGTGACCAGTTGAGTTTATAAAAAATGCGATGTAAGGTTTCGTCGGTGCTAGTCATGTGTGGCGCCCCTGACTGTGTTTGGCCGTCATAATCGACCCGGCCATCATAAACCTCGAAGCTTACCGTGTTAATAAAATTGCTCAGCTTTTTTGAAGCAGTAATCGAGAGCCCTGGAATGTTGCCAGTCTCTTTATTAAATGAAGCGCCAGATTGATCGAATTCTTCGTAATCGAAGTGAAGTATCTTTATTGAGGCATCAATTTCAACATCGGCGAGCAAGGGTGTTGCCATAAAAGAAACGATGAATATACAGATGTGAAAATTTTTGAAATATGTCATTGCTAAATCATAGCAGTATTTAACAGGCGAAAAAAAACGCGGGAAAATACCCGCGTTTTTTTATAGCTGCTCTATTAGAAGCTTCCTGAACCGCCAATACCATCATCCCATGTGCCTGATGCTGTGCAGTCTCCATTAAATGTAATTGTTCCTGAAGAATTATTACCAGTATAACTGATCTCTCCGCTACTCGGGAAAGCTCCACAACCGCCATAGGTGATGTTGGTGATAGTAATGGATACTTCACCAAAAGTCCCATGGAAGAATGTTGCTGTTCCATAAAAACCATTACCTGCTTCGCCCGTGCCCGTTATATTAAATTCTGCGATACGGTGGATGATGCCATCATCACCAAGAAAATCAGAACTGTAGGTGCATGAACTAATGAGTTCAAAATCGGTGCAGGCAAATGTCAGATTGATGGTGGAAGAAGTGTCATTTATATTATCGGTAACAGTGAAATTATTATATTGGATAGAAAAGCCCGTATTGGGGAAGTCATTAATATTATCAATATGTGTTACTGACATGCCGCTCATGGTAACGGAAAAATCGGTTCCGGTTATGAGGCAATTGCTAAATGTAATGGTTGCATCATATTCGCCTGAGGCTTCCGGTGGATTGTCTGAAGTGATGGCGCTACCATCTTCATTTTCGCAGTAGTTTGCAGAGACATCTAAGCCTGCAGGAAGATTTGATGAATTTGCGATCGAGATAATGATATTGTTTATCGTATCCATGTCGATCGATGAGCTAACTACAATGCCAGCAGGCAAGTTTGTGGAAGTATCAGCGATCTGAACTGATTCCCCGGCAGCTTTACCAATGGCCTCACTGTTGCTGGCATCGATGGCCGCTGGACTGGTGTTTCCATTATATGTAATACCGGTTGAGCTCCCACTGTTATCGCCGCCTCCACCTCCGCAGCTGGCTATCAGAAGGGTGCTTAAAAAAACGATTATGGGTGTATTTGTTGGTAAAAATCTGTTCATAAGATTGTCTCAATAGCTAATATCAAAAGTATATTTTTTGTATTTTGTGTGGTTTTTGTATTTTAGAAAAAGAAGGGGAAAACACGAGCTTCAACCTTTATTGTAGTAAATTTTAAATGTTTCTTGAGAAATAGGGCGTATTTTGATAGTGTTCGCGCCCTTACAGGCGCATAGCTCAGTTGGTTAGAGCGCTACCTTGACATGGTAGAGGTCGGCAGTTCGAATCTGCCTGTGCCTACCAAATATGTTCGCATCATTAATAGATGTATTTGAAATAAACAAGCGGTCTTTCGTAGTGATCGCCACTGGAGAAAACATGTCTCAAAATAGTCCTGTTGTAACTTTGCCTGATGGTACCCAACGCTCGTTTGATGCGCCGTTAACTGTAATGGACGTAGCGAGTGATATTGGTCCAGGCCTTGCCAAAGCAACATTAGCCGGTCGTGTTAATGGTGAGCTGGTTGATGCATCTTTTCTAATTAACAGAGACGCCGAAGTAGCAATAATCACCTCAAAAAGCGAAGAAGCTTTAGAGCTTATGCGCCATGATGCTGCACATATAATGGCGCAGGCAGTGCAGGAACTGTTCCCGGGTACACAGGTAACGATAGGGCCGGCGATAGAGAATGGTTTTTATTATGATTTCGCTCGCGACAAACCGTTCACTGATGATGATTTAAAAGTCATCGAAGACCGTATGCGTGAAATCGTTAAACGCGATTTACCGATAGTCCGTGAAGTTATCGATAAGGACGAAGCAGTAAAAACTTTTACTGATATCGGCGAAAAATACAAAGTCGAGATCATCAAAGACATAATTCCTGAAGGCGAAGAGGTTTCTATCTACCGACAGGGCGATTGGTTTGATGTTTGCCGTGGCCCGCATATGCCAAGTACCGGCAAGCTGGGCAAGGGTTTCAAATTGATGAAAGTCGCCGGTGCTTACTGGCGAGGTGATTCAGATAATGAAATGCTGACCCGTGTTTATGGCACAGCGTGGCCTGATAAAAAACAGCTTAATGCCTATCTGCACCAGTTGGAAGAAGCAGAAAAACGCGATCATCGAAAACTGGCCAAAAAACTGGACTTCTTTCATATGCAGGAAGAAGCGCCGGGCATGGTATTCTGGCATGAAAAAGGCTGGTCTATTTATCTGACGGTGCAAGATTATATCCGTGAAAAATTACGTTTGCATGATTACCAGGAAATTCATACACCATCAATCGTTGATCGCAGCCTGTGGGAAAAGTCAGGCCACTGGGACAAGTTCGGTGATATGATGTTTACTACACATTCGGAAAATCGTGACTATGCGGTCAAACCGATGAACTGCCCCTGTCATATCCAGGTGTTTAATCAGGGGTTGAAGAGTTACCGTGATCTGCCGCTGCGGCTGGCGGAGTTTGGTTCATGCCATCGTAACGAGCCTTCGGGTACTTTGCATGGTCTCATGCGTGTGAGAAACTTTGTACAGGATGATGCGCATATCTTCTGTACTGAAGATCAACTGCAGGATGAGGTTTCAGCGTTTATTGATCTGGTTTATGAAGTGTATGAAGATTTCGGCTTCACAGACATAAAAGTTGCGTTGTCTACGCGTCCGGAAGAGCGCGTTGGTGATGACGAAGCCTGGGATAAAGCCGAGAAGGCGTTGGAAGTGGCCCTGGATAACAAAAAACTGGACTGGAAGCTGCAGCCGGGCGAAGGTGCTTTCTACGGTCCGAAGATAGAATTTGTGTTACGCGACTGTCTCGGCCGTGAATGGCAGTGTGGCACCATGCAGGTCGATTTTTCCATGCCGGGACGCCTCGATGCGCACTATATTGCTGCAGATGACAGCAAGCAGATACCAGTGATGTTGCATCGTGCGATTTTGGGCTCAGTGGAGCGATTTGTCGGTATTTTGATCGAAGAACATGAGGCTAAATTTCCGCTCTGGTTGGCACCAGTTCAGGCCGTGGTGCTCAATATTACGGACAAACAGGCCGAATTTGCCAAAAAAGTGCAAAAAAATCTTGTTTCGCAAGGATTTAAGGTCGAATTGGACTTGAGAAATGAGAAGGTTGGATATAAAATTCGCGAGCACATTTTACAGCGGGTTCCCTACATGCTGGTTATCGGTAATAGGGAGCTTGAAACAAATACAGTGGCCGTCCGCACGCGAAGCGGTGAAGACCTTGGAGCTATGTCAGTTGATGACTTAGTCGAGAGGTTTTCATTGGAGATCGCGCGCCGCGGTCATGCTGTGTTATTAGAGGAATAAAACTATCGCTGCACCAAAAAAGACGCGCGTAAATAGCGACATCACTTATCCTGAAGTTCGGGTGATTGACCACGAAGGTGAACAACTCGGTATATTGACAAGTGAAGAGGCGCTGGCGAAAGCAGGTAGCGTCGGGTTGGATCTAGTTGAAGTTTCTCCTAATGCAGAACCGCCTGTTTGCCGGATTATGGATTTCGGTAAATTCAGGTTTGAGAACAGCAAGAAAAAACAGGGAGCGAAAAAGAAACAACGTCGCACTCAGGTTAAAGAGATAAAGTTTCGTCCTCGTACTGAGGTAGGTGACTATAACGTCAAGCTGAGTAAGCTTAAGAAGTTTCTTGAAAATGGTGATAAAACCAAAGTTACCATGCGTTTCAGAGGACGTGAGTTTGCGCATCAGGAACTTGGTATGGAATTATTGAAACGTGTAGTGGCTGATCTGGAAGAGGTCGCTAACGTTGAACAGATGCCAGGTATGGAAGGTCGCCAGATGGTTATGGTACTGGGACCGAAGAAAACGAAGTAACAGATAGTACGTAGGCCGGGATAAGGTTTTTTGTTGCCTACATGGATGTAGGTAAGGGGTGGTAGCAGGAGCGGTAGCTTTCCCGGCATGTGTAAAGATTGCCTGCAACGTACCTTATGCAGGCCTACAGATTAAATAGCAGATTTGAAAGTTTTGGAGAAGGCTCATGCCTAAGATGAAAACAAACCGTGGCGCTGCAAAGCGTTTTCGCAAGAACGGCTCCGGTGGATTTAAACGTGGTAAATCACATCGTCGTCATATTTTGACGAAGAAGAGTACCAAGCGTAAACGTCATTTGCGTGATGATGCACAAGTACATGAAAATGATAAAAAGATGCTTATACGCATGTTGCCATACGTATAAACCATTCGAATATATATAGAGATATAGAACAATGCCAAGAGTAAAAAGAGGCGTACAAGCCAGAGCTAAACATAAAAAAGTTTTAGCTAAAGCAAAAGGTTATTACGGTGCACGTAGTCGTGTTTATCGTGTAGCACATCAGGCTGTTATTAAAGCCGGTCAATATGCTTACCGTGACCGTCGTGTTAAAAAACGTATGTTCCGTGCATTATGGATTATACGTATCAATGCAGCAGCACATGAGTGTGGAATGTCATATAGCCGTTTAATCAACGGTCTGTCTAAAGCTGACGTTGCGATTGATCGTAAAGTACTGGCTGACCTTGCTATTCACGACATGGCTGCCTTTACAAAAATAGCTGATAAAGCAAAAGAAGCACTCGCAGCTTAATTATTGCGGTTGTTGTTTGGGCGAGTGATGCCTGAATATGCTTAATCAGAAAAAAGGGGAGCGTGCTTCCCTTTTTTTATGAAAGGATAAAAATAAGAATTAACCGCAGAGACGCGGAGACGCAGAGAAAACCATGTATTTTTATTTCGCCGTAGGCGAATAAAGTGATGAAAATCTGCGTCTCCGCGCCTCTGCGGTTCAAAGTTTTTAAAATACTTCATACGGGAGTTGAAGCGTGGATTTAGAAAAGTTAACCGCAGATGCGCTAGATACAATTAATGCGGCTGACAATCTGGAGCTTTTGGATCAGGTTCGAGTTAATTATCTGGGTAAAAAAGGCGAACTGACTTCATTGTTGAAAACATTGGGTCAATTACCGGCGGATGAAAGAAAAGCTGCTGGACAGGATATCAATAATGCCAAACGTGAAGTGCAGCAAGCACTGGATCAACGTAAGCAAACTTTAGAAAGTGAAAAATTAAACGCACGTCTGGCAGGTGAGACAATCGATGTAACATTGCCAGGTCGCGGTCAGAATGTTGGCGGCTTGCATCCTATAACAAGAACCATGGAAAGAATCGAAGACCTTTTTTCACGATTAGGTTTTACAGTAGAACAAGGACCTGAAATTGAAGACGACTTCCATAATTTTGAAGCATTAAATATACCTTCGCACCACCCTGCGCGTGCAATGCACGATACTTTTTATTTTGATGCCAACACATTGTTGCGCACACATACCTCACCGGTTCAGATCAGGCATATGGAAGCCAATAAACCACCATTGCGGATTATTGCGCAAGGGCGTGTTTATCGTTGTGATTCGGATCTGACACACACACCTATGTTCCATCAGGTAGAAGGCTTGTTAGTTGATGAGAACGTAAGTTTTGCTGATCTGATGGGTACGCTTGCAGATTTTCTAAAACAGTTTTTTGAAAATGATGACCTGCAAACACGTTTTCGACCATCGTATTTCCCGTTCACTGAGCCTTCATCAGAAGTTGATATCCAATGTGTGATGTGTGAAGGCGCAGGTTGTCGAGTGTGTGGCCACACAGGTTGGTTAGAGGTATTAGGCTGCGGTATCGTGCATCCAAAGGTATTTGAGTCGGCTGGTATCGATAATGAGAAATACACCGGTTATGCATTTGGTATGGGTGTAGAGCGGCTGGCGATGTTGCGTTACGGCGTTAATGACTTGCGCCTGTTCTTCGAAAATGACCTTAAATTTTTACAGCAGTTCAGTTGATCATATTATTCCGCAAATGAACGCAAATAAACGCAAATCAATCATTTTGTTTTTTTTCTATTCGCGTACATTCGCGTACATTTGCGGATAAGTTTTTTTATGAGTATTTGTACATGAAATTTAGCGAACAATGGTTAAGAACCTGGGTGAATCCGGATATATCAACACAGGAAATGTGCGACCAGCTGACGATGGCAGGTCTCGAAGTTGATGGTGTAGAACCGGCTGCCGGAGATTTTACAGAAGTTGTTGTTGCTCGAGTCGAATCACTGGAAAAACATCCCGATGCGGATAAGCTAAATGTTTGTCAGGTAACTGATGGTAATGAAACACTGCAGATCGTTTGTGGTGCGTCCAATGTCAGGCCTGGTTTAATTATTCCCCTGGCTAAAATTGGCGCGGTATTGCCTGGTGCTGCGGGTGATAAACCATTAGAAATCAAGCCCGCTAAATTACGCGGTGTTGAATCCTCTGGTATGTTGTGTTCAGAAAAGGAACTGGGTCTGGCGGACAGTGCAGAGGGTTTGATGGAATTGCCTGATGATGCTCCGGTTGGACAAAACATTCGAGAATATTTGCAACTCGAAGACAATATTGTTGAGCTTGATCTGACACCAAACCGGGGTGATTGTTTAAGCATCGCGGGCGTCGCACGTGAACTGGGTGTACTCAACCACTGTGAAGTTAGCGAACAGCAATGGGCGCCGTATAAGCAGACGATTGATGATGAGTTTAAAGTTGAAATCCAGGCGGATGAAGCTTGTACGCATTATGCAGGGCGAATAATTAAAGGCATTAACACTAAGGCCCAAACGCCTCTGTGGATGGTCGAACGTTTACGTCGAGGCGGCATTCGTAGTTTAAGTCCAGTTGTTGATATCACAAACTATGTCATGCTGGAATTAGGTCAGCCCATGCATGCTTTTGACCTGCAAAAGTTAGATGGGAAGATCACTGTTCGTTTTGCCAACGATAAAGAGAAAGTTTCATTACTCGATGGTAAAGACATAGAGCTTCAGGAAGATACACTGGTCATCGCTGATGATTCCAGGGTTCTGGCAATTGCCGGGGTGATGGGCGGTGAAGACTCCGCGGTCGATGATTCTACAAGCGACATCTTTCTGGAAAGTGCTTTTTTTAAACCTGTAGCTATCGCCGGTAAAGCAAGAAACTATGGTTTGCATACGGATTCATCACACCGTTTCGAACGCGGTGTCGACACGCAGTTACAGGTTCATGCGATAGAAAGAGCCACAGAATTAATCCGTGATATCTGTGGCGGGGAAGTAGGCCCTGTCATCGAGTGCGAAACTGCAGCACACTCCAGAGAAATAGTACCGATTCACTTACGTTCTGAGCGAATCAAGCGTGTACTGGGTATTGATATCGCGCTTGATGACGTCACGGAGATCTTTCAACGTTTGGGTATGGAAACTAAAACCTACCCTGAAGGCTGGTTGATAAAGCCACCAGGCTTTCGTTTTGATATAGAGATTGAAGCGGATTTACTGGAAGAAGTTGTTCGTGTTTATGGGTACAACAATATTCCGCGTACTCGTCCTAGTTATCACGCGATCGTACAAGGTCAGGCGGAAGCTAAAAACGCTTTAAATACACTAAAAAAATGCCTGGTTAACCGTGGTTATTTCGAAGCGATTAGTTATAGCTTCGTCGATCCTGCATGGCAAAAAATTATAGATCCGAAAACAGAAACTATTTCATTGGCAAATCCGTTGTCATCAGAAATGTCGGTGATGCGAACAACCCTGTGGCCTGGTTTACTTAATGCTTTAAAACATAATATAAACCGCCAGCAACATCGTGTGCGTCTGTTTGAAACCGGTTTGCGTTTTATACCCGGTGCGGATGCTGCTGGAGTTAATGCGATAGGCCAGGAGCCGATGTTTGCAGGTGTTATCTGTGGTGATGTCCATGATGCGCAATGGTCAGAGCAGAGTCGAAAAGTAGATTTTTTTGATATTAAGTCAGATATTGAAACATTGTTGTCATTTTCAGCTTCGAATACGGTGTTTGAAGCTGCTGAACATCCTGCATTACATCCGGGACAGAGTGCGTGTATTAAGCAGGATGAAGAAGTTATCGGCTGGATAGGTGCATTACATCCGGAAGTTCAAAAGGCGTTAG
>DAOWFN010000199.1 GCA_030637945.1 Gammaproteobacteria bacterium | reverse complement strand
ATTAAAGATTTTGGGTTCTAGTGTGACAGTATATTCACCAGAACTTAGTGTGCAGCGTTTGGTGATTTTTTTTGTGCGTACTATACGTGTACGCGAGGATCTTCGGTCAACTTCGATCAAATGCCATGGTGAGTATGTGCCATCTTCGTCAGAATATTTGAACGTAGGGCCTTCTTCGTTGCTCAGCAGCGAATTGGTCAGGGTGATGATATCGTCTTCGACATTACACTTGTAGGTGACTAGTGGGTAGGTTGTTTCATTCGCAGTAGCAGCTGTCGCAACTGCAGCGACAGTCAATGAAAGTGCTAGCTGTCTCATTTTTCTTATAACCATACTCGTAACCGGGATGAACATTTGTGAGGTAATTATTTGCTCTTTCCCTGTAACGCAATTGGTTCATCGTGTTGTTATTGTTAGGTGGAGTATAGCTAAAATGTTATTTTTTTCTTAAGTTTTTGATATCTATAAATAAATAAGGTGACAGGGTGGTTCGCCTAAGCATTAATCCTGATAATAGTAATCATATTTTGTTAGTAGACCTCTCATGAAAGTCCATGCTTCGTTGTATGTAAGACCGCTTTTTTCAGGGATAATGATCCGTACATAAAGGTCTTTAGGGTGTTTCTTTTTAAGGCTTGCCAGTTTGCTATGTAATTGTTTTTTTGTAACCACCGTGTATTTTTCATCACTGGCGCCCTTGATGAGAATGCGTTCTTTGCCCTTGATGCGTTCATAATCTACGCTGACAATATATTTATCTTTTGAGGTGCGGGCAGGTTTAATTAATTTTTTATATTTGGTTTTAAGTGTGCCGAAGTCATTCTCTAAAGAGGAGAGTTTGTGTGACTGGCTATCTCTGTCCTGGGTGATAATAATGATTTTCTGTTGTTCTTTTTCGAGCTGCGCCTGTTTCGTTTCAATATCGATATTAAGTTGTGCGAGGTCGCTTTTCATCGCTGAAACTTGAGAACTTAAACTATTGATTTCATTTTCATTTTCAGTGATCGAGTCTTTTAACTGATTCTTTTCAGATAAAACGATAACAATCTGTTTTTCTTTATTTTCAAGCTCGATATTTAACTGGCTAGTCTGCTCGCTAGCCTGCATCATCTGCATGCGCAACATTGAAATTTCATTTTGTGCATGTGCAAGCTGTTCTTCTAAGGTGGCGTTTTCCTGCGTCGTGTGGTCGATAATCTTTTCAGCTTTCTCCTCGGCAGCCATGCTGTTTCGTAGCTGGTCGAGCAGTTCCCAGTTTTTGACCATCAGTAACATGGATGTTAGCAGGAAGATGATGACGACCACCATCATGATGTCTGTAAACGATGGCCAGAAGCTTTCGCTGCTTAGGTGCTCACTGCGCAGATCAACAAATTCATTATTCACGTGATAGTTCCAGATTAAGTAATGTTGATGTCCAGGGTTTCTACGACAGGCGGAAACCGGCGCGCAGTAATGATTTAATCTCTTCGATATCAGCACTTAGTCGCGTTATTCGTTCTGTACTTGTACCTGTTAACAGGTTGAGATTTCTGCCTGCTTCTGAGAAGTCGCCTTGTGTTTTAGCCATAACATTAGCCGCTTCACGTAGTGCTTTCACCAGATTGCCGACCTCATGCAACATGCTATCGGTCTGGTAGGTAAAACGAGGCATGATGTAAAGCGTAGTAGCCTGCTCGATGCCACTTAATAACTCGGTCTGTACATCGGTTAGCTTCATGTAGAAATAGCCGAAAAATAAATAACAGACGATGGCAGTAGACGTCGTCGAAAGTGCAGTAGACATGCCATGGATAACGATACTCATTCCGCTGATGCCGTCAGCACTGTCAATGATGTCAGAGGCACCTAGTAAAGCTATCGATAGCGAGATTATGGTGCCAAAGACACCGGTGAGGATGAGTATATTGCTTATAAAGCGCGGCAGACTTAAGCGGGTACTCTCTGTGGCGACAAGCGTGGACGCCAACGCACTATGATTGACTGCGACATTGTGTTTGCTGATTTCTAATACCGAAAGATAACGGTTGTAGATCAGGCTTTTCTTGTTGATACGATCTGTCGGTAATTTTTCTTTGTCCTGTACGTTTTTTATAAATCGGGCTAATGCGTTTTCTTCTCTGCTGTAGCGTAACAACAGAAGGACAAGTCGAACTATGCCGATCAGGAATAGTAATAGAATACTTCCATTGACTATATAACCGGTGTTTGTCGCCTGGTTTTTGATGTAAAAATTAATTATAAACTCATGGTTTAATAGTAATAAAAAACCAGTCAGTATCGATAACATTAAAAATTGGGATAAAACGTTACGACTATAATTTGTTTTGTACTGAACCATATCCGTGCCTGTATTGGTTTTTTAAAGACATCATTCTGAGTATTTAAGCCAGAAAGTAAGCTAAAAAAAATATAGATTTATGAAGTCTGCGGATTGTACGTGAATGCGTCTATATGTATATTAGCGTGAAGCAATATATCTATTGCTCAAAAGGTATATAAAAAACAAAAACTTGTAGTGGGCTAGTGTTTTTGAAAAGTCGTCATTCGGGCATGTTCCTGGCAGGGATGGCGAGAGTGAAGTATTTATGATCGTATTAGCTTACTGGTCAGCGCCAAAATTAATGCCAATCGATAGTCGGTGTTGGCCACTGTTGTTTCTACTGACTTCGTGGCGGACGTCTGGTCTGAAGAAGACAAACCTGCCAGCCTGGGGTTTGATTTCAATTCTTTCTTCGTCGTTATTTTGTGAAGTGTCGTAAATGATTAAATTACCTGAATCTTTGGGAACGTGTACATAATATACTGCAGATAGTAGTTCGTCATAATCGTCATGACTGTGTATCAGTGTGCTGGAACCAGGTGGCATATAGTTAAACCAGTAACCTGCACGTAAGTTTTCATTGTCTAGAATATCCTTTGCCAGGGTGGTGGCCTCATCAATCAATAATGTTAACTCCGGGATATGCTGCTCAGTTAGATAGATATTTTCGTAGCGTCCTTCGAACAAGTGCGTTTTTCGTACATCCGCATCGTTTTGATTGGCCAGGTATTTTTTGAGTATTTCTGTATTTAGGTCGGTGACGGCTTGAGAAGCATTTTTTCTATGAACTGTCATGAGGAAGTATTTGTTAGTAGACGACTAGTGTCAGTTATTTCACCTAAGCCTGGCGATGACCAGAAAACTGAGGGCTATTATATAACTCGTGAAAACTGATTATTGTTTTCTTTCTGCAGGTAACGATCAAATTGCATACATATCGAACGAGCGAGGAGGCGACCTGTGCCTGTAATAGTCAGTTTGGATTTTTCGATTTTAAGTAAACCGTCAGTCGCCATCTTCTGTAAGTTTTCTAAAGACGTTTTAAAGTAGGTTTTGAAATCGATGCCCCATTTATCTTCAAGTTTTTTAATGTCCAGTTTGTTATTACACATCAACTGGTTAATTATTTCGCGACGTAAAATATCATCATCTTCAAGTTCGATCCCACGAAAAACCGGGATAATGTCTTTCTTTAAATAATCTTCGTATTCATCAATGGTGCGTACGTTCTGACTGTAGTTGTCACCAATACGGCCGATTGCTGTGATGCCCATGGCTACCATATCACACTCGGCGTTGGTCGAGTAACCTTGAAAATTTCGTTGTAAACTTCCTTCTTTCTGTGCTTGAACTAAAGCGTCTGTCTCTTTGGCGAAATGGTCCATGCCGATGTATACATAACCTGAATTCTGTAATGTTTCGATGCATAGTTGTAAGATATTCAGCTTCTCTTCGGCAGAAGGTAATTCCTCCTCATTTATGCGGCGTTGTGGTTTGAACATCTCGGGCAAGTGCGCATAATTGTAGATGGCTATTCGGTCGGGGCTCAGTTCGATGGTGGTATTCAGTGTCTGCTGGAAACTATGTATCGTCTGCTTTGGCAGACCGTACATCAGATCGATATTGATCGATTTGTATTCCAGGTCACGCGCATCGTGTATATGTTGTTTGATCTGCTGAGTTGATTGAACGCGATTGACTGATTTTTGAACGTCAGGGTCAAAATCCTGAACGCCGAAGCTGATCCGATTAAAGCCCAGATTATTTAAGTTTTTTAAACGTTGTTGATCAACCGTACGGGGGTCGACTTCGATGCCAAATTCCACACTGCCATCAGCCGGTACCTGAAAGTTCTCGCGTATACATTCGATAATCTCATAGATCTCATTATCATTCAGAAAAGTTGGTGTGCCTCCACCCCAATGTATCTGTGTTACTTTTCTATCACCAGCAAATAATGCGCCCTGTAATCGTATTTCTTTTTTAAGCAGCTGAATATAATGCGCCGCCTTGGATTTGTCCTTGGTAATAACTTTGCTACAACCGCAGTAATAGCAGATGGTGTCACAGAATGGTATATGTAAATACAAAGATAATGGCGCGGGAATCAAGTCCTCGTTACTGTGTTTGACCCAGCCTGCGTAGTCATCCACGTTATAATCTGTACTGAACTGTACCGCCGTTGGATAGGACGTGTATCGCGGCCCCAATGTATCGTAACGACGTATTAAGTCTTTGTTGAAAATAACTTTATTGTTCATATTTTGAGATGTGTTGAATGTATTATTTCCCGGAAATATCCAGTTGTAGGTAGTATATTATGAAATGCCAGCTGACGATGGCATGACATATATCAACATGGTGAGATTCTGCAAACAGGTAAAACTCTTACCTTGATCTGTGTGTTCAGTTCAGCCTGGGGTGGCGTTACTGGGCGTAAACGAGGGTTTTTAAGTCTTTGATGAGGATGTCTTTGTCCTGTTTATTAAGAAAGGATCCTAGTTCGAGTTCTTTGCCATGTGAACGGATAAATACCTGTTTTTGACGGCCACGTGTGACTGGTTTTCTGATAAAAATTTTTGCCCACATACGGTGAAATTCCCAGGATTGCTCCGCATGCTGGTGACCACGTTCGACGGTAACCGTCGTTTCGTCAAAAGTAATAACTTCGATTTTAAAATTGGCACGTAGCCGCAGGTACAGGCAGATGAATAAAAAGCTTACGGCTAATCCTGCAAAGGGGAAGATCAGCCACAGTCCCTGCAGTGCATAGAAAGTTGAGATGCAAAATGCAATAAATGCCAGGGAGGAAACAATCATTACGTTAAATTGCCAGCTGGAAGAGTTGTCGGGCCGGAGTATTATGGTGGACAGCCCCGTGTTTTTATTGGTACTTGTTTCAACCACGATGATTGTGTATCGCGAAGCTCATATCTACAGTATAAACATTTGATGCCGAATTGCAGGTGTTTCGCCTGTGCCTGGATTACAGGTTATGTTTTTTAAGCCGGTATAAAAATGCGTCGCGACTGAGGCCAAGTAATTTAGCGGCTCTGGATTTATTTCCCCCGGAGTAATCAAGCGCTTGTTTTATTAGATCTATTTCAAGTGTCTCCATATCAATGCCATGTTCTGGCAAGATGTAACCTGATTTGCTTGTCGATGTGTTTTCACGAATGACAAGAGGCAGGTTTTCTTCATTGATAAGTTCGCCAGGCATTAGTGCGGAAATATGTTCACAGATATTTTTCAGTTCACGAATATTTCCTGGCCATGGATAGTGTTTTAACTGGTTTAATGCACCCGGGCTTAATGTACACGGTTCCGTCTTATTGCGCTCTGCACTTTGTTGTAAAAAATATTTAGCCAGATCCGCTATATCGCCACGACGTTCATGTAAATTCGGAAGTCGTAAGGTGACAACGCTTAATCGGTAATACAGGTCCTGTCGAAATTCGCCGGTATTAACCAGCTGTAATAGATTACGGTGAGTGGCGGCCAGTATCCGGACATCGACCCGTTCCATCTCGTGTGAGCCTACGCGCTGGCATTCACCATTTTCGACGAAACGTAAAAGTTTTGCCTGTTGCGAAAGCGGCAGGTCACCAATCTCATCGAGGAAAAGCGTACCGTCTTTTGCTTTCTGCACATAACCGTCTCTTCTTTCATCGGCGCCGGTAAAAGCACCTTTTTCGTGGCCGAATAATAATGATTCAGCTAACTCGGCAGGCAGTGCAGCACAGTTGATAACGACGAAAGGCTTGTCTGCACGACTGCTGCTCTTCAGTAGTGCTCGAGCCATGAGTTCTTTACCGGTGCCTGTTTCGCCCTCGATTAATATATGCACGTCTGCTGCTGCAGCGACCTGTGCTGTACGAATAACGGACTCTAACGCGGGTGAGTGTCCCACGATCGCAGTAAAAGCATTATTGTTTGTATCAAACATTCAGGTTCAGAAATTTAATATAAGCGATTTAATGATGGTGTTCCATCGGGATAAATAAGCTGCCAATGGCCATGGCAATAATTAATAGACCAACAACTTGTCTGGCTTTTCTGGAATGTGCAAATCGAGTAACCCAGGATGTCATAAACCCCGCGGTGATAAGTGTGGGTAAAGTGCCGGCACCAAACGCCAGCATGGTAAGCCCACCGAGCAAAGTATCGCCAGCTGTTAATGCCCAGATAAGAACAAAATAAACCAGACCGCAGGGTAGCCAGCCCCAGATAAGACCATAGGCCAGCGCTTTCGGGATAGATGCGACCGGCACTAATTTTCTGCCTATAGGTTCAAGGCGTTTCCATACGGGGATGCCAATTTTTTCTACGATGGCAAGTTGTGGCAGCCAGCCTGTCAGATATAAACCAACAGCAATCATCATGGCAATGCCAACACCTCTTAAGATGGCATGCCCCTGATCAAAACCGGTAGATTGCAAAACGCCAGTGCCGACAGCACCGGCGATCAAACCCGCGATAGTGTAACTGATCAATCGTCCAACGTTGTACGTCAGGACGAAGGTAAAGAGTTTTGGCTTACTGTTTCGGATCTCGACCGGAAGACTCAGACTTAATGCGCCGATGATTCCGCCACACATACCAATGCAATGCAGCGTACTAAAAAAACCGAGTAGAAAAGCGGTGGTGAGTGTGACTGGATCAGACATTTTAAAAGTGGTGGATAGTTAATAGTTAATAGTGAACAGTTAAAAGCAAAGGTTCATAGTTTTTGTTTTTACTATTCACTGTTAGTTATTCACTAGTTTTCCCTGCATATCATACTCGTCAGAGTTGGTGATTGTCACCTGTGTGATATCACCCACTTTAAGCTCATGAATGTCAGGCCTGTTTTCAGGCACTTCGATATAGACCACTCCGTCGATATCAGGGGCATCTGATGAGGTGCGTGCGATGATCATGTTTTCTGTTGTATCGATAGCGTCGATGATGACATCGCGTGTTTTGCCGATATTTTGTTTTAATTTGTTGGCGCTGATCGATGCCTGTTTTTCCATAAAACGTGCGACACGCTCCTGTTTAACTTCTTCAGGCAGGGCGCCATCGAGTTCATTGGCTTTGGCGCCGTCTACATCCGAATAAGCGAAACAACCGACGCGATCGAGTTGAGCTTCATCAAGAAAGTCCAGCAGTTGCTTGAAGTCGTCTTCTGTTTCGCCGGGAAAACCAGCGATAAACGTACTGCGCAAGGTTATATCTGGACAGATCTCACGCCATTGGTTGATGCGTTGCATGGTGTTCTCAGCAGAAGCCGGACGTTTCATGGCTTTTAATATTCTGGGGCTGGCGTGTTGAAAGGGGATGTCCAGATAAGGCAATATTTTTCCCTCTGCCATGAGTGGGATAATCTCGTTTACATGAGGGTAGGGATAGACATAATGTAAGCGTACCCAGACACCAAAGTGGCTTAAGGCTTCGCATAATTCTGTCATACGTGTTTTCACCGGCATGCCATTATAGAACTCTGTTTTATATTTAACATCGACACCGTAAGCACTGGTATCCTGTGAGACGATCAGTAGTTCTTTAACACCGGCGTCGACCAGTCTTTCTGCCTCGCCTAACACATCGTTGACCGGACGGCTGTCGAGGTCGCCGCGCAATGCAGGGATGATGCAAAAAGTGCATCGGTGGTTACAGCCTTCAGATATTTTCAGATAAGCATAATGCCTGGGGGTAAGCCGGATACCTTGTGGCGGTACCAGGTCGATAAACGGATCATGTTTGGCTGGTAAGTGTTGATGTATTGCCTGCATGACTTCTTCAGTTGCGTGTGGCCCGGTAACCGCGAGCACGTTCGGATGCGTCTGTTGAACGATATCGCCTTTTGCGCCGAGGCAGCCGGTTACGATGACTTTGCCGTTTTCGTCGAGTGCTTCACCGATGGCATCCAGAGATTCTTCAACGGCTGCGTCGATAAAACCGCAGGTATTAACCACGACGAGGTCAGCATCTTTGTAACTGGGCACAATGTCATAACCTTCAGCACGAAGTTGTGTGAGAATATGTTCCGAGTCGACAGTGGCTTTGGGGCAACCTAAACTAACGAAACCAACGCGATGAAGGTTTTTTTCTGCTGTGGATGACATGAGGTGATCTTACGTAAAAGCAGACATTTTACCTGATATTGTATTGAGTAGTTGAGCGAAAACGCATGAAAGAAAAGTTTGAAGAAAAATTCGGTAGTCTTTCACGAGTCTATGGTGATCAGGTATTACAGCAAATTAACGAAAGCCATATCTGTGTCGTAGGTATGGGTGGTGTTGGTTCCTGGGCGGCAGAAGCGCTGGCGCGTAGTGGCGTGGGTAAGATCACACTGGTCGATGGTGACGTTATTTCAAATAGCAATATGAACCGTCAGATTCATACATTGGATTCAACTGTTGGTAAAGTAAAAGTTGATGTTATGCGTGATCGAATTTTAGATATCAATGCAGATTGTGAAGTACAGGTTATCGATCAATATCTGGATGATGACAATCTTAGAGATATCCTCGAGAGAGGATACGATGTCGTTATCGATGCTATCGATAGTATTAAATATAAATCAGCGATGATCTATTGCTGTAAGCGGAACAAGATTTCAATCGTGGCTACTGGCGGTGCAGGTGGTCTGACAGACCCAACGATGATCGATGTAAAGGATTTATCTCGCACCTGGAATGATCCTCTGGCTTCAGCTGTACGCCTGTGTTTGAGACAGGTACACAATTTTGCACGAGATCTAAAACGAAGTTTTGGTGTGCCCTGTGTCTACTCTACAGAACAGCAACGTTATCCAGATGAAGACGGCAATGTGGGTTATCAGAAACCCGGCGTTGCCGGTCTGTCATTGGACTGCGGTTTTGGTTACGGTTCATCGGTCATGGTAACCGCTAGTTTTGGACTTACTGCAGCCTCGATCGCTGTAGAGCTGGCACTGAAAGTGGCCGCTAAAAATAAATTGTCCGGTGCGAAGGATGGAAAAGAAGCCTGATTCGGTCGATCTTTTGAGGGATGTTAAATCTGGTTTGAAATTTCGATTAAGTTAAGGTAGCTCTGATTAATTATCATAAAGTTCTGCGGGCTTTCAAGCGTACAGATTCAAGGCATGGTTCGTAATGAATGCTTATTGCCTTCATAAGGAGCATAACGCTGAAGATGTGCGCTTGAAAGCCCGCCCTGTGGGGCGATGTCCAGTAATCTGGCTCTGCGTTATCGTTTTTCACCATACAATAAGTATGCTTTCAAACCGATGCCTTGATTCAGATTACTGGGCATCGCCAGAATTTATGATAATTAATCAGAGTTGCCTTAAAATCAGGATCACGAAAATAAAAGGATAATAAATCGCCTCGTGCGCCAGTGCGTTTTACCGGGCCATCGATAATATCAACCCCGCATGATTTGACGTATGCCATGGCATCATCAATATCCTCTTCTGTAATCAAACATAAATCTGCTGAACCGGGCGTGGCATTAAGTGCTTTAGGTTCAAATTCTTTGCCGGCTTCATGTAAGTTGATTTTTTGATTACCAAATTTTAGTGCGATTCGCGGTGTTTGATTATTAGAGCCAAATTGAATGGCATGCATACCTAAAACACGGGCGTAAAATTCTAATGTGATTGGGATATCTTTTACGGTAAGAACGATATGGTCGATGTGTGAGATTGAAATCATGTCAATTATTAAGGTTGTCCTTTATTCTTTTGGAGTCAGGTTAAAATTTAAGTGCTTGCATCGCGGAACAAGATTCCGCTCTTACAGACAGTTAAATACTTGTAGGAGCGGAATCTTGTTCCGCGATTTCCTGCAAGTGTGTAAATAGCCAAGTTGAATTATGTTTGTGTTTTATGGCGTAGGTAAATCATAAAAAACAGCAACACCAGCATGATAATCCATGCACCTATATAGAGTAAACGTGACTGTTTTGCTTTATGTGCTTCCAGCCAGGTCCTGGGTTTTATACCGCGAAATAAAAATACCAGTTTGGATGACAGGTTTATACAGACGATATTAACCGCAAGTAACAGGGCTGCACCGAGTGCGTTATTGTATTCGGCGATGCTCAGCATCAAGCCAATAGTGACCGCCGGCGGCATTAAGGCGACGGCGACCATGACGCCGACTAAAACGCTTGATGTGCCACTCACTAACGATAGTGAAGCGGCTGCACCTGAAGCAAGCGCAATGGCTGTGCCTGAATAGGCGACATCGGTGCGCAATAATAACTCCATGCTATCAAAGCTGCCGGGCCATAATAATCCGATACCGATAGATACAAGAATGGCAGTAACGATACCAACAAAAATGGCTTTGAGTGATTTTATAACCAGCTCGGTCTCGCCCAATGATGCACCTAAAGCAAAGGCTATATTAGGCCCTAATAAGGGCGCGATAACCATTGCGCCTACGATGACAGCAAGATTATTTTCGAGTAAACCGATGGCTGCGACGATGGCGGATAAGACAACGAGTAAAATAAAATTATTATCGAGTAGTGCGTCTTTTTCTACCTGGGCGAGGATCTCTTCGCGCGTGCTCATTAATGCGGCTTTTTTTCTTTCTTTTTCTTTGTTTTTTTCTTCTTGCTGTTGTTCGTCAGTAAGCGCTTTGACTTCAGGTTCAACAGGTTTGGGCAGGGCGGTGTCGAGAGGAATAATTAAAACGCGATAATTATCTGCGTTATGAAAAATTGTTTGTAGGGAATCTAAAACTTTCTGGCGGTTTTCAGGGCGAACCAGGAGTCGAGCGGCCATTCTGCCATCTTCATTATTCGGACCGAACCAGATGTCTTCGACTTGCTGTTGTTCAGCAATACCCAGAATGGTGTCGTGATGACCCGCATCAGCAATGACTTCGATAATTTTCATTGGTGATGATTATACCGATAATATTCTTATCGGACCAAGGTCTATAGCAGGGGAGTGTCTCAGAGAGAGCTGGTAAAGAACAGGACAGCAACCATTGTTGCAATTGAGGCGACGAGGATACGTGGTATTTTTAAACATATGCCGGGTAATTCAGCGCAATGTTCTCTTTCTTTACAGCGTTCACAAACTTTCATTAAGTACTCCGCAATAAGTGGTGCGTTTCTGCGAGCATCGCTCATCAGAGTCTTCCACCGCTTCCGTAATGTTTAGTATTAAAGTGATCCGTACTTGATACTTCTTAATACCAGATTTAGTCAATACATGAATCTTCTCAGATGAATTCTGTATTTTTTCTGCAAAATTATTACCTGATATTTTCGTCTAAATCTTCAGCCAGTCTAACGGGAAAATAGCCATCTGCACAGTTAATTATAGGTGTTATTGCTGACGGTGTGACAGGTTTTTTCCGTATAAATGTCAGGTTTTATGGTTATTGATGGTACCTGCCTATTTTTTTATTAAGTTATTGATATATATAGTTTTTTTAACTCAGTTATGTTTTATTAGTTGAGTGATTATTGCGGTTAAAACATGACAAAACTTATTGGCAATAAAAAAGGCGATGATTGCTCATCGCCTTTAAAATTTACTCCAGCCTCCGAGGCTTATTGTTGTATCCTAATTTTACCTACATAAAGTATGTAGTGGGTGTCCAGTTTTAAAAAGTTAATCTATAGATGTATGTTTACTAATCCCAACTTAGAGCACCACCTGTCTGGTATTCAGTCACCCGAGTCTCAAAAAAGTTTTTCTCTTTTTTAAGATCCAGTACTTCAGACATCCATGGGAATGGATTGCTTACACCCTGATATTGCTCAGGTAAACCGATCTGTGAGCAACGACGGTTCGCGATGAACTGCAAGTACTCTTCAAACATGGGAGCGTTTAAACCTAATATGCCTCGTGGCATTGTATCACGTGCGTATTGTGTTTCGATTTCAACGGCTTCACGAATGAGATCAATCATCTCTTGCTGGAACTCGGCGCTCCATAGATGTGGATTTTCTATCTTGATCTGATTGATAACATCGATACCAAAATTCATGTGCATTGATTCGTCGCGTAAGATGTATTGAAATTGCTCAGCAACCCCTGTCATTTTATTGCGACGTCCCATGGATAAGATTTGGGTGAATCCGACATAGAAGAAAATACCTTCAAATACGACATAAAAAGCGATTAGTTCGCGCAGTAGTTTTTGATCGTTTTCCGGTGTGCCAGTGTGGAAGTTTGGATCCGCGAGATGTTGAGTAAAAGGCAGTGCCCATTCTGCCTTGCGCGCAACGGCGGGCAGTTCGCGGTACATATTGAAGATCTCACCTTCATCCAGGCCTAATGATTCAACGCAATATTGATATGCGTGTGTGTGTACTGCTTCCTCGAATGACTGGCGCAGCAGGTATTGGCGACATTCCGGATTTGTAATGTGTTTGTAGACAGCTAACACTAG
Organism: Gammaproteobacteria bacterium; assembly: GCA_030637945.1. Lineage (GTDB taxonomy): Bacteria > Pseudomonadota > Gammaproteobacteria > SZUA-229 > SZUA-229. The sequence goes on along the minus strand of DAOWFN010000199.1, from coordinate 2,147 downwards.
ATTATTAGCAACTAACGAGTCGGCGCTGGCAAAAAAACCAAGATTGCGCTTGATAACAGTGCGTTCATCTTCAGTTAGACCATTCGGATCACGCCATAACGCAAGGTCGGCAGTCATGTTGATTTCCTGAGGCATCCAGTGATTGGCACAGCCATCCAGATATTTTTGCCATGCCCAATCGTATTTAAACGGTACCAGTTGATTTAAATCGCAACGACAGTTGATGATTTTCTTATCGTCGACCTGGATGCGTTTTGCACCCATTTCAATTTCTTCAAGACCGGTGCCGCTTAAATCAGCATCGTGGGCTTCAGTATTCCTGGTATCTGTATCTTGGATAAAGGGGCTGACCTCAGGTGCTGCACCTGCAGTCGACATTAATTGTTCGTTCGAAACAATGCCGTCACCTGCATGCGGAACTTTAGGTGTAGTGGTGGTCTGCGTCACGGCTGGTTTAGCTTCTTCAATAGTTGCTTGCTTAATGGCTTCGCTGGTCGTTTCACCGGGTGTGCTGACAGGGTCAATCGTCGTGTTAGCAACATCGTTTGAATTGCTCGTAAATTGTCCAAACGGATCATTCCAGGAGTTAAGCATTTTCTATTTCCTCAATTAGCTCTGCTTTTTCGGCAGCGTTTTTTGTTGTTATTTTGTTTTCTTGTTGTTTCGTGTTTTTTCGTATGGGCTTTAAAGACAGCCACCATGGTTTTAGTGCGCATGGTGCCAGTGCATGCCATGTCTCTCTCGCACGTGTAAAACGTATGCTAATGCCATCGTGTTCACAAAAATGCGCGATTTCCTTTCTATTTGTTTGATGCTTGTTAAAAGGTAAGTCATTGATGACTTTGTTCAATTCTTCCAGATTTAATTTATCAAACAGGCTCACGGTCACCCCATTTTTTATTATTGTTATTTAACTGTTTCCATTTATTATTATTTGTCCTTGTTAGTTTGTTGTTATAAACACATCTCTCTTTTTTGATTCTGTTGCTGGTTATGTGTTACTGATAAATATTGCTGATCAGCACTACTGGCAAGCATCACAATCCGGGTCGAGTATCGAGCATGCCTTTGGTGCTTGAGAATCGGGTACTTCGGCACTGGCAGTTGAGCCGGTAGTAGCAACTGCATTCAAGCTGCTTCCACGGCTGTTATCGACGGTTGATTTCTCAACGTGTGTTGCGCCCATAGAGCGTAAGTAATAGGTGGTTTTCAGGCCACGTATCCAGGCAAGTTTGTAGAGAGCATCGAGTTTCTGGCCATTAGGTTCAGACATGTACAGGTTTAAAGATTGCCCCTGATCGAGCCATTTCTGACGACGTGAAGCAGCTTCTACTAACCAGCGAGCATCCAGTTCAAAAGCTGTTTGATATTGTTCTTTAAGGTCTTCAGGTACGCGGTCTATCTGTTGCACGCTGCCATCGTAGTATTTAAGGTCGTTTGCCATGACCTCATCCCATAGGCCGCGATCACGTAAATCGCTGATCAGGTAGGGGTTTACGACGGTAAATTCACCAGAGAGGTTCGATTTAACAAACAGGTTCTGGTATGTCGGTTCGATGGATTGACTGACGCCACAGATGTTTGAAATAGTTGCCGTAGGTGCGATCGCCATGGTGTTGGAATTGCGCATGCCGACTTTTTGTACCCGGTCGCGCAATGAATCCCAGTCAAAGGTATGGCTGCGATCAACTTCCAGGTAATTACCGCGTCCTTCAGCAAGGTAGTCAAGAGAGTCGATTGGCAATATGCCTTTACTCCAGAGTGAGCCTTCGAAACTGGAATAGCGTCCGCGTTCTTCAGATAAATCTGTTGATGCTTTAATGGCGTAATAACTGATCGCTTCCATCGTACGGTCAGCAAATTCAACCGCCTGCTCAGAGGCATAAGACATGCGTTGTTTGTATAAGGCGTCCTGGAAACCCATCACGCCCATGCCGACAGGGCGGTGACGTAGATTTGATTCGCGTGCTTGAGGCACGCTGTAGAAGTTGTAATCAATAACGTTATCTAACATGCGCATAGCAGTGTTGATCGTGTGTGCTAATTTCTCGGGATTAAGGCCATTCTCGTCGATGTGTGCAGGCAGGTTTACTGAGCCCAGGTTACAAACAGCGATTTCATCGTCGGTGGTGTGTAACATGATCTCT
>DAOWFN010000038.1 GCA_030637945.1 Gammaproteobacteria bacterium | reverse complement strand
CGATAATTTTAATAGGCTTTCTATCCGCCGATAGTCTTTTAGCCTTTACTGAATCCGTCACAAACCCTGTCGACTCTTCACTATCCAGTGACAGATTGCTCTGCCCACCTGTCATATGCAGATAAACTTCTGCTAACAACTCGGAATCGAGCAAGGCACCGTGCAACTCACGATGCGCATTATTTACTTCGTATGCTTTACACAGTATGTCTAGATTATTTTTCTTACCTGGACGCATTTTACGCGCCATCACCAGAGTATCGACAACCAAACAGTAGGTGCTCATCTTACCGAATTCAGCACCAGCCTGCTTTAGTTCAGCATCTAGAAAACCAACATCAAAAGGCGCGTTATGGATAATTAATTCTGCACCATCTACATATTCAATAAAGTCTTTAACGATATCGGCAAAACGTGGTTTATCTGACAACGACTCATTACTGATGCCATGTACCGCTTGCGCGCCTTCATCAATTTCGCGATCTGGCTGTATGTACTGATGGTAATTATTACCCGTCAAACGTCGATTAATCATTTCGACGCAACCGATCTCAATTATTTTATGACCCTGCTTAGGATCCAAACCAGTCGTTTCTGTATCCAGGACAATTTGTCTCATCGATCTATATATACCATCTTCAATTCATCTTTAACTATAAACGGTTAACTGACAATCTCAAACTATTTGTTTAGCATTTCATCGATGCCGCGATTTGCCAGCATATCTGCGTACTCATTGCCATCATGTCCGGAATGTCCTTTCACCCACTGCCAGCTAACTTCATTATTGGCTTGAACTGCAGCATCCAGTCGCTGCCACAATTCGACATTTTTAACCGGTTTTTTAGCGGCTGTTTTCCAGCCCTTTTTCTTCCAGCCTTCTAGCCATTTTGTCATGCCATCCAGGACGTATTTTGAATCAGTGTATATCTTTACCGGATGTGGCCGTGTCAACGCTTCCAGACCTTGAATGACCGCCATTAACTCCATACGATTATTTGTGGTCTTGGCCTCGGAACCAAAAAGGTCTTTCTGTTGCCCATTAAACCGCAGGCTAGCGCCCCAGCCACCAGGACCAGGATTGCCGCGGCAGGCGCCGTCTGTATATATTTCAACTATATTTGTGCTCATAAGGCCTATTTTCGTGCTGATGTTGTACAATTTATCTTAAGGCAGGGCTGCCTTCAAAAAATGTGTTTTTGACAACAAGATTTTACGCAGCGATATTATAGTGCTGCGTTACATAAAACCAGTCTCAATATCTGATGACATCGTCATTAGTTCGGCGGTTGTCACTAAAATTAATAATAAATATAAACCATAGTGTGATAAGACATTGAATACCTTAATTTCCTCAACCAGCAAATTTTCTTTACTATCGATAGCTGCAGTATCGGTCACTTTACTATTTCTTACTGCATGTAATGAGACCAAAACTGATCAGCCTGACCAGGCATCATTAGAAAGGTCATTACATTCTCCATCTAATGCCATAGTGGCATCATCATCGCTGGATAATATCGAGTATGCACAACCTGCAAAACCTGAACTTAGCCCTGAGCCTGTACAAAATATTTGGCCACGCGTCCGCACAGGCTTTCAGCTGCCTGATGATATTCAACATAAATCACTAGCAAGAGAGATCAAATGGTTCGCCAAACATCCAGAGTATATGCAACGGGTTATGCGACGTGCAGAGCCATTTTTGCATTACATTATAGAAGAAACAGAAAAACGACACTTACCGACAGAACTGGTATTACTGCCCATCGTTGAAAGTGCTTATCAGCCATTCGCCTATTCACATGGTCGAGCTGCGGGTATCTGGCAGTTCATACCATCGACTGGCCGTTCATTTGGATTAAAACAAAACTGGTGGTATGACGGTCGACGTGACATATATGCGTCTACTCAAGCAGCATTAGACTATCTTGAGCAATTAAACAGACAGTTTAAGGGCGACTGGATGCTAGCGTTAGCGGCGTACAATTCTGGCTCCGGTACCGTGCGACGCGCTATCAGAAAAAATAAACGTTTAAAAAAGCCAACCAACTTCTGGCATTTAAAGCTACCAAAAGAAACTCAGGCTTATGTACCTAAGTTGCTAGCAATAAAAGAAATTATCGCGAATTCCAGGAAATATTCGATCAGCCTTCATGACATTCCTAACGCGCCTGGATTTAAACAGGTGAAAACCAGCGCCCAGATCGATTTAGCGTTAGCCGCTGAATTAGCT
>DAOWFN010000163.1 GCA_030637945.1 Gammaproteobacteria bacterium | reverse complement strand
ACTTAAAACTATTTTTCTACCGGTGTGTCTGGATGGTTTCCCCATTCAGACCACGAGCCTGGATAACCTAGAACGTTTTCGTAACCCAGGGATTTTAAAATCAGCCAGGAATAGGCCGAACGATGGTGTGATTGGCAATAACAGACAACTTCTTTATCTTTGCTGATGCCTAAGTCATCCAGTCTTTGCTGGATGTCGTCAGTTGGTAATCGACGCAGGTTGTTATTCTGATCCATAGCCTCGGTCCACTCATAATGGATTGCGCCGGGTATATGACCAGCTTTTTCTGCAAATTTTTTTTCGCCTGTATATTCGGCTAAGGAACGCGCGTCGAGAAAAACCACATTTTCATCGTCTATATGTGTTTGTATAAAAGCACGTGTGGCTGTGTGATGATGTGTTTTTTTCAAGTTGTAATTACTGATCGCTGTGTTATCTGGTGCCTCATTGCTCAATGGATGTCCTTCGTTTGCCCAGCTGTGCAAGCCACCGTTAAGAACGACAGCCGTTTCATGGCCAAAAACATGCAGTGTCCAGATAAAACGTGCAGCGCAGCCTCCGCCTTCATCATCATAAGCAACGATCAGGGATTTATTTGTGATGCCCAGGCTGGACAGTAAAGTAGAGAATTTTTCATTATCAGGCAGCAAACCCATAACAGGTTTATCAATCGCTACGATATCTGCGTAATTAACAAAGTGCGCACCAGGTATATGCGCCTGTGCGTATTGTTTGGCTTTGCATAGATCTACGATAACGATATTTTCATTATCTTTTAGGGCTTCTAGTTCTTCTGGTTCGATAAAGTATTTGGCTTGTGGCATAGTAGAAAATAGTTGTAATTTTTAAGTCATAGGCATGTAGGCTTGCATAAGCGCTAGCGTTGCTGGCAATGTCCATCATGCCAGTAACAGCAAAACCTTGTGCTATCCTACGACTCTAATTTATTTAATGATTTTAATTTTTTCTTTATTTGATTTTTGCTGTGGCCTTAAGACAGTGTCTCTGGCCATAGTTGATTCATCAGCTTCGGGGTAGTCTAGCGAAAAATGCAGGCCGCGACTTTCTTTGCGTGACATCGCGCTGCGAATAATTAATTCTGCCACCAGGGTTAGATTGCGTAATTCGATCAGGTCGCTGCTGATGCGGAAGTTGCTGTAATACTCGTCGATCTCATGCTGCAATAAACTTACCCTGTGCATGGCACGTTCCAGGCGTTTATTTGTTCTGACGATGCCGACATAATCCCACATGAAACGACGTAACTCATCCCAGTTGTGAGAGATAACAACATCTTCATCGGAGTCGGTGACTCGACTTTCATCCCAGTTTGAAATTTGTTGGGAATGATGGGGTTTATCAATTAGAGACAAAATATCGTTCGCTGTCGATTGAGAAAACACCAAGCATTCAAGTAATGAGTTACTGGCCATGCGGTTAGAGCCGTGCAGTCCGGTGTGTGCAGTTTCACCGATTGCATACAGATTGGTGATTTCTGTTTTTCCGCTTAAGTCGGTATTTACGCCGCCACATGTGTAGTGCGCAGCAGGCACGACAGGAATGGGTTCTTTGGTTATATCTATGCCGAATTTTAAGCAACGCTCATGAATAGTTGGAAAATGTGAAGCTATAAAAGCAGGGGAGCGGTGACTGATGTCGAGATAAACACAGGGTGCCCCCAGACGTTTCATCTCATGGTCGATGGCACGTGCCACGATATCACGTGGTGCCAGTTCACCACGTTCGTCGAATTTATGCATGAACTGTTTGCCATCTGGTAGTAATAGTTTTCCTCCTTCGCCACGGATGGCTTCGCTGATGAGGAATGACTTTGCTTCGGGGTGATATAAACAGGTCGGGTGAAACTGGTTAAATTCCATATTGCTGACACTGCAACCGGCACGCCATGCCATGGCTATTCCATCACCGGTAGAACCATCGGGGTTACTGGTATATAGATAAACTTTACTTGCACCGCCGGTTGCTAATACAACAAAACGTGCCTGAAAAGTTTCGACGCGATTGCTTTGTTTATTGAGTATGTATGCACCGATACAGCTATTCGATAAGTCACCGTAGCCCTGTTTTTCCGTGGTGATTAAGTCGACAGCGATATGGTGCTCAAAAAACGAAATGTTGTCATGATGGCGTGCGTGATTTTCCAGAGTGTCGCTCATGGCCTTGCCGGTCGCGTCGGCGGCGTGAACGACGCGGCGGTGCGTGTGCCCACCTTCACGTGTCAGATGTAATTCTCGCTTACCTGAATTGAATGTTTCACTGCTGAACGGTACACCGAGTTCCTGCATCCAGCGGATGTTTTCAGGGCCGTGCTCAATGACGAACTTGACGGTTTTTTCATTTGATAAAGTACCACCAACATTTATGGTGTCTTCAATGTGTGATCCAAAAGAATCGTCATCACTGAGAACGGCAGACATGCCGCCCTGTGCATAATAGGTGCTGCCATCCTTGCTAGGGCCTTTGGTAATGATTGCCACGCTACATTTATCGGCAACGCGCAGTGCGAGGCTGAGACCCGCTGCGCCGCCGCCTATAATTAAAACATCATGTTGGTGTGTGATCGGCATGATTTCGTGTGTATATTTGTTATCAGACTTTAAGATTTAGTCGAAATAATGTAAGTTTAACTGTTGAAAGGCAACTCTGGTTAATTATCATAAATTCTGGTGATGCCCAAAAGCCAGAGTCAAGGCATTGGCTTGAAAGCATACTTATAAGTATGCTGAAAGGCAATAACGAAAAATCTGGCTTTTGGGCATCACCCCATTGGGCGAAATTATAAGCACACCTCTTCAGCGTTATATTTCTTATGAAGGGAATGACCATTCATCGTAAAATATGCCTTGAATATGTGTGCTTGTAATCTCGCAGAACTTCATGATAATTAACCAGAATTGCCTTAATTGTAAAAAACATAAAAACTTATAAAACATTGGGAACTATGGTGAGACTGACCAGTCACAGAATACAGGGTGATACGTCGCTCAATTTTGAGAGGATTCGATGAGCGAACGTGAGATAGATCAGGAGCTGGTAGTTCGTGTGCAACAGGGCGACAAAAAAGCATTTGATTTGCTTGTTTTGAAATATCAGTTGCGCCTGTCCAAGCTGGTTTCCAGATTTTTAAGGAATCAGTCGGATGTGCCGGATGTGGTGCAGGATGCATTTATAAAAGCTTACCGCGCGCTGCCTAATTTTCGCGGTGAGAGTGCATTTTACACATGGTTGTACCGTATTGCGATAAATACGGCGAAGAATTATCTGGTTTCGCAGTCGCGAAAGAGCCCTGTTAACAGTATAGATGTGCAGGATGCAGAGGATTACGGTGCAAGTGAGTGGCTAAAAGAGTATGCATCGCCTGAACGTGAAGCGCTGGCGACAGAACTTGAGTCGACCATTTATCAGGCGATAAATGAACTGCCTTCTGATCTGCGAGAGGCGATTACTTTACGGGAGATTGAAGGTTTGAGTTATGGAGAGATCGCTGCAGTGATGGATTGCCCTATTGGTACTGTGCGTTCACGAATATTTCGTGCCCGTGAAGCGATAGACGAGAAACTGGAGCCGATGTTGGATGATGATAGCCGTCATGTATCAAATAGTTTTGCATGAGGGACAGGCTTCGATTTTTAGATATGGGAATATGAGAACATTGGAAGTAAAGAATTTTAGATTTGCTATAAATAGTGAAAGTTAAAAGAATTAGATAATGGTATTAATGGTTATATACGGTGATGAGTGATGACAGATAAGAGTAAAGAAAGAATTTCAGCTTTTCTTGATAATGATATGCATCGAGATGAATTAATGTCATTTTCTTTGTCATCTGAACCTGAAGATGCAAAAGTCGCACAACGTTATCAGATGATGGGTGGCGTGATGCGCGGTGAACTCAGCGATTCTTCTTTCGTCGATGTAAGCCATGCAGTACGAGAAGCGCTGGCAGATGAAAATATTGCAGAACAGACAAGCCAGATTCGAGAAGAGGCTGGATCGCCATCTAAAGCTATCTCTGGTGGTTGGGATTTGGCCGCCTGGTTTAGGCCTGCCGCAGGCATGGCAGTAGCAGCTTCAGTTGCTGTGGTTATGGTTGTTACTCTATCTGATCAGGAGACAGGCGGGGTTTCGCCAGTCGCCAAAAATGTTGAGCAGCAGCCTGCAGTTATGACCGCAGATGTTAAATCAGCAGGTGTTAAATCAACAGCTGAAAATGCAAACGATATAAAACCTTATATCAATCAACATCTGGAATATGCGACTCAGGATACTTTGCAAGGTCGCTTACCTTTCGTAAGAGCAGTTAGTTATGAGGCTGAAAAATAAGCCATTGAAGCTGAGCTGACATCAATGTCTATTTCTAACGTGTACAGCTAATGCTTTCTTTTACAAACATTGCAGTCGTTATCCTTCTTGGCTTAGTGAGCACGAACAGTTTTGCGGATGACTTGTTCGACATGTTAAAACGCATGTCAGATGCTGATCAGAATCAAAATTATCACGGTACGTTTATCTTAAGGAAGTCAGATAAGCTTTCGGCTTTGCGTGTTACACACGGTGTCGGTGAGCAAGGTATCTGGGAGCGCCTGGAATCACTTAATGGTGAGGAAAAGCAGGTACTCCGGCACAATGATCGTATCATCTCAGTTTACCCTGAGCGTAGGTTAGTCACGGTAAGGCGTGCCAGCAAACAACAATCGCTACACCAGCAGTTGCCTGAAAATATTGATCAACTTGAGTCGTTTTATTCGATGACTCGCCTGGAAGATGATCGTATCGCGAGCCATCAGACTTTGGTGGTTGATCTGTTGCCTAGAGATCAATACCGTTATGGCTATAGATACTGGATAGACAAAGAAACCGGGATGTTGCTGCGTTGTGACCTGGTCTCCGAGAACGATGAGATTGTTGAACAAATGATGTTTACCTCTTTGGAATACTCATCAGGAGCGTCTTCTCATGGGTTTGATCTGCAGCAGTTTGCACGTTTTAATCAACAGATAATGGATGAAACGGAAACTGACCGGGGAAAAACCGCTAAGATTGAATGGGAAGTTCAGCGTTTACCCAGTGGGTTTATGCTTACGCAAAATACCATGCGTTATCTGCAACCATCAGCCATAAATGCTTCAGAGAGTGATAAGGCTGTGGCGGGTGACAGTACAAATACTTCACCGGACTTACAGCACCTGGTGTATTCTGATGGACTGGCATCTGTTTCTGTTTTCATTGAAAAAAACAAGGGAAACGGTAAACACTTACAGGGTGCATCTTCGATGGGAGCGGTTAATGCTTTTGGCCATGCCGTGGGTGACTTTTTCGTTACCGTCGTGGGGGAAGTGCCGGAAAAGACAGTGCAGTTGATGGCTCAGTCAGCCGTTAAGATGCCTTAAGCATGCAGTAAATAGAGATGATTGAAGAACAGGCAGAGGTTGTTGAGGTGATAGGTGACCAGTTGGTCCTTCAGGCCAAAACTAAATCTGCATGTGGAAGTTGTGCTGTAAATAAAGGCTGCGGCACGTCACTCCTGTCAAAAGTCGTAGGGCGGAAATTTACCCGCTTTCAGGTAGATAATAGCGTTAGTGCCGTTGCAGGAGACACGGTTGTTGTTGGCATCCCCGAAGACGCGATGCTTAAGGGTTCGATGGTGATGTATATTTTACCTATTGCGTTTATGTTGATCTTTGCTGTTTTCTTCGACTTTTTCTTATCTTTGTCTTTACAGTCTCGTGACCTTGTTATTGCGGGGTTTTCCATCGCGGGGCTGATTTTTGGTTTTTTATTGTCAAAATGGTATTTCCAGCGCCAGTCAAGCGCTCAACATTTCTCCCCGGTTGTTCTGAGAAAAATCCTTCAGCATGGTAAACTCCAGAAGTAGAGCTCGTCGAGTAAGACTTTGACGGATGTTATCATGGCAAAATAGTTCGCGGGAAGTACCGGTTATGCCGGTTTTTTTTATGTCTGCAGCTGAATTTTTATAGCTGAATCGATTGAGAATACCTTTGGATTTCATACTTTATTCACGTAGTAATTGCCCGCTCTGTGAGGCGATGGAAGAAGAGTTAAGGCCGTTTATCGAAAGGTATGGTATTACGGTCAAACGTCAATATATTGATAACGAGCCTGAGCTTGTACGGTTACATGGCAATAAAGTGCCAGTATTAACTTTAAATAATGAAACACTTTGTGAGTATTTTCTTGATTCTGAGTTGTTGTTAAATGCTATCGACAAAAATAGCCATTAGATAGCGTTTTTGACAGACAGATTAAACCAGTTTTATAACACTATATTTTTAATGAAAAACATCCGTAATTTTTCTATTATCGCGCATATTGATCATGGCAAATCAACACTGGCGGATCGATTGATTCAGTCTTGTGGTGGTTTAAGCGAGCGCGAGATGGAAGCGCAAGTGCTGGATTCGATGGACCTGGAACGTGAGCGCGGTATCACTATCAAAGCTCAAAGCGTTACTTTAAATTACCACGCCGATGATGGTGAAACGTATCAGTTGAATTTCATTGATACGCCGGGTCATGTGGATTTCTCCTATGAGGTTTCGCGTTCCTTAGCTGCTTGTGAAGGCGCGTTGCTAATTGTTGATGCTTCGCAGGGTGTCGAGGCGCAGAGTGTCGCAAACTGTTATACAGCGATAGAACAGGGGCTGGAAGTTGTTCCGGTGTTAAACAAGATTGACTTGCCGGCAGCTGATCCAGATCGTGTCTGTGAGGAGATCGAGGAAGTTATCGGCATCGATGCCAGTCATGCTTTACGCGTCAGTGCAAAAACAGGGGAAGGTATCCACGAATTGATGGAGCAAATCGTTGCTGAAATTCCTCCGCCAGAAGGTGACGTAGATGCACCGTTACAGGCGCTGATCATTGACTCATGGTTTGATTCGTACGTTGGTGTCATTATTCTTGTCCGTGTAATGCAAGGCATAATGACGCCGCGTAAAAAAATGACCGTGATGTCTACGCAACGCAGTTACCTGGTCGATAAAGTGGGCGTGTTTACCCCTAAACGCGAAAACCGTGATGATTTATCTGCAGGTCAGGTGGGTTACATCATCGCCAGTATCAAGGAGATCGACTCTGCTAAAGTAGGTGACACCATCACCATGACGGATAACCCGGCGAGTGAGCCGCTCGAAGGTTTTAAGCAGGTACAGCCTCGCGTGTTTGCGGGAATGTTTCCTGTGAGCTCAGATGATTACAATGATTTTCGCGATTCGCTTGAAAAATTAACCTTAAATGATGCGTCTCTGCATTATGAGCCAGAAAATTCTTCTGCTTTAGGACTTGGTTTTCGTATCGGTTTCCTTGGTATGTTGCACATGGAGATCATACAGGAACGACTGGAACGAGAGTATGATCTAAATCTAATAACGACGGCACCGACTGTGGTATATCAGGTGCTGAATACGAAAGGCGAAGTGTTTGAAATCCATAACCCGGCAGACCTGCCTGAGGTTAATTTCATAGAAGAACTACGTGAGCCAATCATCAAAACAAATATTCTGGTGCCGCAGGACTATGTTGGTAACGTAATAACACTCTGTGTCGAAAAACGTGGTGTGCAATTAAACATGCAGTACATGGGTAGCCAGGTTTCATTGCAGTACGATATGCCGTTAAGTGAAGTAGTACTCGATTTCTTTGACCGATTAAAATCGGTTAGTCGAGGTTATGCATCATTTGATTATGAATTTGATCGTTTTCAGGCTGCAGATCTGGTTAAAGTAGATATTCTAATTAACAATGAACGAGTTGATGCACTGTCTATCATTGCGCATCGTGATGTGAGCATCAGGCGCGGACGTGATGTGGTCGATAAAATGCGCGAATTGATTCCCCGTCAGATGTTTGATATTGCCATTCAGGCTGCGATTGGTCGAAATATTATCGCCCGCTCTACGGTTAAAGCACTGCGTAAAAATGTGACGGCAAAGTGTTATGGCGGTGATGTCTCCCGTAAACGTAAGCTGCTGGAAAAACAGAAAAAAGGTAAAAAGCGGATGAAGCAGTTCGGTAAAGTGGAAATACCTCAAGAAGCCTTTTTAGCTGTCTTAAAAGTAGATAATTAGTAAATAACGCCTAAACTTCTATCAACGATTTTATTGTGAAACGGAAATGATTATTGATTTTTCTTTTTATTTATTTGTTGCCGTCGTATTTACCGGGATCGTCTGGTTGATCGATACATGGTATCTGAAGCCAAGACGTGAACAGATCATACAAGAGTCAACTGAGGTTCATCAAGGCGTTGAGGTCAGCCGTAAAGGTAAAGAGCCTGTTATTGTCGAATATTCTAAATCCTTCTTTCCTGTGTTGCTGATCGTTTTCCTGCTCCGTGGCTTTGTTGTAGAGCCGTTTCGAATTCCTTCAGGCTCCATGTTGCCATCACTGTATATCGGTGATTTTATTCTGGTTAATAAATTTGCCTATGGCATCAAAATACCGGTGTTAAACAAAAAAATCGTAGAATACAATTCACCTGAAAGAGGCGATGTTGTTGTCTTTCGTTATCCACGTGATCCAAGTCTGGATTATATAAAACGTGTTATCGGTTTACCAGGGGATAAGATAGCGTATTTCAACAAGGTTCTTTACGTGAATAGCAAACCGGTAGCAAGAGATTTCGTCGGTCAATATAAAGGTCCGGGCCAGACATCCGCTAGTGAGTATAGTGAAGCGTTAGAAGGTGCAGAGCATGCGATATTATTAATGCCGGCAAGACCAAATAATTTACAGGGTGAATATATTGTGCCCGAAGGGATGTTTTTTGTAATGGGTGATAATCGTGACAATAGTAATGATAGTCGCGTTTGGGGGCCTGTACCTGAAAGTAATTTAATAGGCAAAGCTTTTATGATCTGGATGCATTTTAGTGATGAGATGCATTTTGATCGCATTGGAAACTTAATCAAGTAAGCGAGGTAGTCATCATGAGAAAATCTATAACAAGACCCATGACAAATCCCATAACAAACCAGAAAGGATTAACCTTGATCAGTTGGCTTGTCATTATCGTTTTTTTATTGTTTCAGATCGTAATAGCGATGAATGTTTTACCTGTATATATAACTGATCATAGCGTCAAAAAAGTCATGGATTCTTTATCGACCGATAATAGTGTAAAAGGTCTGACACCGTATAATTTAAAAAATTTAGTTGCTAAACGCTTAAGTATTAATAGTATTTATACAGTAACTGCTAAACATATCAGCATTAAAAGCGGCCGTGGTGAACATGTTGTGATTATCGAATATGAGCCACGTGGTAAATTGATAGGAAATCTCGAATATATTGTTAATT
>DAOWFN010000206.1 GCA_030637945.1 Gammaproteobacteria bacterium | reverse complement strand
TTTAGAATCAGGTGGTTTAACGATATAGTCGCTTGCCCCTTGTCTTTTAGCCCAGACTTTATCTGTTTCCTGGTCTTTGGTGGTGAGCATGATAACGGGGATATGCTGAGTGTTTTCGGTGCTGGTAATTGCCCTGGTTGCCTGAAAACCGTTTAAATCTGGCATTACCACATCCATAAGAATGAGGTCAGGGTTATCGCTAGCAGCTTTTTCTATGCCTTCTTCACCGTTTATTGCATGTACAACGTTATGCCCAGCAGATTCTAGTATCTTCGATGTGCCGGATAGCATCGTTGGTGAGTCGTCGACCACGAGAATTTTTGCCATATCTATTCCTTTTCTATTCCTTTATTAAATAATCGCGTAGCTTTACTACTTATTACTAGTATAGACACTGTTTTTACTTTGATTGCTAAATGACAAGAATTAATCTAATTTTTAATATCCTTTATTAAATAATTTGTCCCCGACTGCTAGTTAAAGGGCTGATACAATTAGCCTTTTGCTATTTCCACATATTTACGCTTGGACATACAACCGCTCAATAGTCGACTTAATGAATGCATGTTGAGAGATGTGTTCCGTTTTCGACGCCGTCTGCAAAAAATCAAACAGGCGAAACAAGGTGATAATCAGGCGCTTAAACAACTGATTAAAGAAATCGAACAGTCTATCACTACTGTAGAATCGCGAAAACAGCACCTACCTGTAATTAGCTATCCTTGTGAATTACCGATTGCACAAAAAAGTGATCTCATAAAAAAAACCATTTTAGAAAATCAGGTGACGATTTTATGTGGTGAGACCGGATCGGGTAAGACCACGCAATTGCCAAAAATATGTCTTGATATTGGCCTGGGTATAAGAGGGAAGATAGGGCACACACAGCCGCGCCGCCTTGCTGCCCGTGCGGTAAGTCAGCGCATCGCAGAAGAATTAAATACCGAGCCAGGAAATGAGGTTGGTTTTAAAGTACGATTCACCGATAAATCAAACGATAGAAGTTATATCAAGCTGATGACGGATGGCATCTTACTTGCTGAATGCCATCATGATCCTTTTTTAAATCAATATGACACCATCATTATCGATGAGGCGCACGAGCGGAGCCTGAATATCGATTTCCTGCTCGGTTATTTAAAGCGACTCACGAAAAAGCGTAAAGATCTGAAAATTATTATTACATCTGCGACGATTGATCCGGACCGCTTTTCAAAACACTTTGATGATGCGCCTGTTGTTAATGTTTCAGGACGTACCTATCCTGTGGAAGTGCGGTATCGCCCATACCAGAAGGCTGATATGGAAGAGAAAAAAAGCTTGCAGCAAGGTATTGTTGATGCTGTTAATGAGCTTTCAAACATTGATCGTGGCGATATTCTTGTTTTCTTAAGCGGCGAAAGAGACATACGTGAAACGGCAGACGCGCTGTCTAAAGAAGTAAGTAATAGGGCGCTGGATAATACGGAAGTATTGCCGTTGCTCGCGCGTTTATCGAACGTTGAGCAGAACCGGATTTTTCATCCATCAAATAAACGCCGCATCATTCTGGCGACTAATGTTGCAGAAACCTCTTTAACCGTCCCCGGTATAAAATATGTAATCGATTCTGGCGTTGCCAGGATCTCACGTTATTCGTGGCGCAGTAAAATTCAGCGTTTACCGATTGAAAAAATCTCGCAAGCTTCAGCTAACCAACGCAAGGGACGTTGTGGCCGTCTGTCAGATGGAATCTGTATCCGTCTATACGATGAAGATGATTTTGACCAACGCCAGGAATTTACTGAGCCGGAAATCCAGCGAACCAATCTCGCCTCTGTAATATTACAGATGGAGAATTCGCGGCTTGGATATATCGATGATTTTCCATTTGTAGAACCGCCTGAAGACAGGCTTGTTAATGATGGTTATAAATTATTATTTGAATTGGGCGCAATCGATAGCGCTAATAAAATTACCAAGATTGGCAAACATCTTGCGCATTTCCCGATTGACCCAAAACTTGCCCGCATGTTGCTGCAGGCTAAGAATGAAAATGCTTTGAGCGAAGTGTTGATCATCGTTTCAGCGCTAGCTACGCAAGATCCGCGCGAGCGTCCACTTGATAGACAGCAGGCTGCTGACGAAAAACATGCTGCGTTCAAAGACAAGCTGTCAGACTTTATTTTTTATATCAATCTCTGGGACGCCTATCACTCAGAAAAGAAGGAGTTATCTGGCAATCAGTTACGCAAGTGGTGCAAGAAAAATTTTATATCATGGATGCGAATGCGTGAGTGGATAGATACGCACAATCAGATAAAACGTATGCTGTCGAATTTAAAGTTAGCACTGAATACAACGGCGGCATCGTATGATCAGATTCATCAATCATTACTGATAGGCCTGTTGGCAAATATCGGAACTAGAGATGAAGGAAAAGAGTTTTTAGGTGCGCGAAATAAAAAGTTTAATGTATTTCCTGGCTCGGCATTATTTAAATCACCACCGCAATGGATCATGGCTGCAGAGATCGTAGAGACATCAAAGGTATACGCACGAATCAACGCAAAGATTGATGTACAGTGGATAGAATCAAAAGCAAAGCATCTGCTTAAACGGCATTACAGTAATCCGCATTGGGAGAAAAAACGTTCTCAGGTGGTCGCGTATGAGCAGTCAACACTGTATGGGTTAATCATATATGCCGATAAAAAGATAAATTACGGACGAATAAATCCTGCTGAAGCGAAAGAGATTTTTATTCGCTCTGCACTTATAGAAGGAGACCTTGTAAGTAAGGCGGCATTCTATCTGCATAATCGGAAACTAGTCGAAGAGCTGGAAACACTGGAAGCAAAATCACGGCGACGCGACATCATCGTCGATGAAAATGTTTTATATGATTTTTATGAACAGCATCTACCGGATGGTATCTTTAGTGGCCCACAATTAGATAAATGGTCGCGTCTTAATCCTGATGAGGCGAAGGCGCTGTTTCTATCAGCCGAAGACTTGATGCGTGATGACGCCACTCTGGTATCAGAAACATCATTTCCTGATTATCTGGAGATGAATGGTTCGCGATTTCCTGTCGAATATCACTTTGATCCGCGTAATCACTGTGACGGTATCACATTGGTAACACCTGTGGCGGGACTTCATATGTTAAACCCGCAGCGATGCGAATGGCTTATCCCCGGTCTGTTGCAGGAAAAGATCGTTGCATTGATTAAATCGCTGCCAAAACAATTACGGAAAAATTTCGTTCCGGCACCAAACTATGCAGAAGCCTGTGTCGAAGCGCTGCAGCCATCAGATGTCGCTCTGTGCTCGGCGGTGGCCGGCCATCTTAAAAAAATGACAGGCGTACAGATTCCATATGACGCCTGGGATATAAACAATATAAGTGATCACTTGCTGATGAATTTCAGAGTGATCGGCTCTGATGGTGGTGTGATCGAAGAAGGGCGTAACCTGCAATCGATAAAAAATAGTTTGTCAGGAAATGCAGATGAGTCGATCGAAGAAGAATCTGAAATCGATCAAGATGAAGTGTATGGCCAGAAAAATGTTATGCCGGATATTCTCGACAAGCTGTGTGAAACAGTCGAGATCAGTATGCAGGGTATTTCTATCAAAGCGTATCCGGCGTTAGTCAAAGAAGGCAAGCAGGTCAATCTTCGGGCGCTGGAAAGTAAGAAGGCCGCAGCCAGTGAAACCCATAAAGCATTAAGGCAGCTTTATATCAATGCCTTGCCTGAGCAGATAAAACATTTAAAAAAATCTATTCCCGACGCTCAAAATCTTTGTTTAAAGTACACCGATTTTGGCCGTTGTGATGATCTTAAGATGGATATTATTAATAAAACCATCGATGATGTTTTTTTATATGAGGATATCCGCTCTGAGAAAGAATTTTATTCTCGGCTCGAAAAAGGAAAGGCTGAGTTGCACGAAAGTGTTAAACGATGGAGCGGTCTGTTATCAAGTATCCTGGATGAGTATCGGGCGATAAAAAAAATAATGAAAAATCCATCGTTGACGCAGCTTGATACGGTAACGGATATCCAGCTGCAGATTAATTATCTGTTTCCAAAAAACTTCATCACAGTTATCGATCAGCAATGGTTACGGCAATATCCTCGATATCTGACGGCCATAAAAAAACGTTTTGATAAATCACAGGGGAATGCGACACGTGATCGACAGTCCAGGATAGAGTTTTCAAAACTGTGGGACGAATACGTGAAGCGACATGAGTCACTGGTGAAACAGCATATTGATTCTGAACAGCTCAATCACTACCGATGGATGCTGGAAGAGTACCGTGTTTCTCTTTTTGCGCAGGAGCTCAAAACAAAGTTTCCTGTCTCCGAAAAAAGGTTAAA
This sequence comes from Gammaproteobacteria bacterium, assembly GCA_030637945.1. Classification (GTDB taxonomy): domain Bacteria; phylum Pseudomonadota; class Gammaproteobacteria; order SZUA-229; family SZUA-229. Next base: position 2,550 of record DAOWFN010000206.1, on the reverse strand, counting down.
AACATACTGGAATGCATTATCAGATGCCTAGTTGTTTTAGTATCTAATCTTTATGCTGTTTAACTGCCTACGCGAGATGCTCTCATTTTCAGATTGAACGTTACGGTATCGCTGATAAATATCTGCAGTTCGTCCATGCCAAAATCTGAGCGATGAATTTCTGCAGTGGCGATTATGGTCATTATCTGGTTTTTATCGACATCGTAGTTTTCACTAGTGTCGATATGCAAGTTAAATACTAATGGTTTTGTTGTGCCATGAAGCGTGAGCTTGCCATGCAGCCGTGCTGTTGATTCATCTATCCACTCGAAACCTGTGCTAACAAATATAATTTCGGGAAATTTAATAGCATTAAAAAACGCTGAACTCTTAAGGTAATCATCCATATCATTATCACCTGTGACAACACTGTTTGTTTTTATTACAAACAAGGCCTGTTTGGAGTGTTCGGCTTCAGTTGGCAAGGCAAGGCCGCCCTGAAATTTATCGAAAGAACCTTCGAGCGTGCTAAAGGGGAAATGATCTACCTTAAAAGCAACGTTGGAAGTGCTGTTATCTACGTAATAAAGGTAGCCCTTGTCTGCTGCATCCATTATAGCGGCTATGACAGCAGGTCTTATTTGCGTGTTTTCAGCGAGATTGCACTGTAAATCTACTGCGCTAGCCGGTGATGCAAGTAATAACCATAAACTAACGAAGTATACTGCTGAACGTCTTTTACTTTGCTTCTGTAGTAAGCTCAAAAAAATATTCATTGATAGTCTCCTTTAACAGGTTGTATGAGAGGCTAACGTATATTTTTTAAAAGATAATCGGGTTAAATAGAATATTAGTTATTCCTAATGCGAATAGATGAACTGTTTCCTGATAAAGATGTATTTTTATGTATCGTCATTCCGGCGTGCTTTTAGCCGGAATTTATGCATAAGTAAATAACTAGGTTGTAGTAATGAGTAATCTGCTAGATGGATACCGGCTAGAAACATGCCGGCATGACGAGAAAAGTATGTGGTTTTCCTTAAGTAATACCATTCCTCTTTTAAGCGGCTTATATATACAGTGTCTGTATAATGCTTACATTGCATGGTATTTGTTGTTGAGAAAACATAATGATTAGCATTGGTAAGATTTACGAATTAGAAGTGGTAAAAGACGTTGAGTTTGGTTTCTATGTAGACGCTGAGAATCTGGGCGAGGTGTTATTACCAAACAAGTGTGCACCGGATGATCTGGAAGTCGGCGATACTGTCGAAGTGTTTTTGTATCTTGATTCCGAAGGCCGGCCTGTGGCTACAAATCAGGAGCCCAAGGCGCTTGTGGGTGAGTTTGCGTATCTAAAGGTCGTTGATACTTCAGGTGTTGGTGCTTTTTTAGACTGGGGTCTGGACAAAGATGTATTGGTGCCGTTTGCAGAACAGCACAGGCCGATGGAAGTCGGGCATTCATATCTGGTGTATTTGTATATCGGTCTGGATGGTCGTATAACAGCCTCATCTAAAATCGACAAATTTCTTGATGATGAAAAGCCGCATGATTTTAAACCGCAACAAGCGGTTGATCTTATCATCGCCAATAGTACTGACCTGGGATACAAAGCGATCGTTAACCACAGCCACTGGGGCGTGCTTTATAAAAATGAAGTGCATCAACGTTTGAGCTTTGGGCAATATAAAAAAGGATTTATCAAACATATTCGACCAGATGGAAAGATTGATCTGAGTTTGCAGGGCGGCCAGGAGACCCGTGATAAATATGCAAAAATTATTTTAAATTATCTGAAAAAACAAGACGGTTTTGCACCGGTGCACGATAAGTCTGACCCTAAATTAATTTCTGATCTATTTGGTATGAGTAAAGGCGCGTTTAAAAAAGCTATCGGTGGCTTATACAAGAAAAGAATTATTAGCATCGAAAAGGACGGTATCCGTTTACTAAACGAATAAATTATTTCAAGGGGTATTCTGATGAGCGACAAGAAAATAACGGTACGTATTACGGAAACTGATAAAACCATGGATGTTGTGGTCTTTAGTGAGCGAGAAGATAAGATCGAAGTTGTTTTAGGTGAAGGCGTCCATAGCGTCAAGTGTGAGTTATTGCCGACAGCAAACGGTGTTGCGTATGCTGGTTCTGTAATGGGGCGTGAGGTGGTATATGAAAGGAGCCGGGAGCAGGTTAGAGAGGATGTAGAACAGGCTAACCATGATTACAGAGACTCGAGACGGCGCTAGATCGTGAGCTGCGGGTAGTGAATAAAATCGACATTGAAAAAATAAGGAAGCAACTGCTTGGTCTTAAGTCAGAGCTCCATGCACTGGAGGATGAACTTAAAGAAGCGGGTGAGACGGTTGTATTAGATCAAACCAGAGTAGGCCGGCTGTCTCGTATGGATGCTATGCAGACTCAGCAGATGGCACTGGAGTCTGCCAGAAGGCGCCAGCAGCAACTGATAAAAATCGACGGTGCCTTGCAGCGTATAGAATCTGGTGAGTACGGACTTTGTTTTATCTGTGGTGATGAGATTATTGCTAGCCGACTTTCTTTCGATCC
>DAOWFN010000085.1 GCA_030637945.1 Gammaproteobacteria bacterium | reverse complement strand
GCCAATAACGTTTCCGGGTTATTCGAGCAATACGAGTGGCGGGCTTTCGAAGTTGGTTTGCTGGCCACGCTGTCCGAGAACAATACAGACAAATGGCAATTTGAATTCGGCGTTTCAAAAACAGATAGCGGAACGATTGAGATCGATTTAATAAAACAGGGTTTCGGACAACCGAAACTAAATCTGGGAGATGGTCACGGCATGACCGCCGCACTAATCTACCAGCGCATACTTAGTGAAAAAAACAGGCTAAGCCTAAGCATACAACATCAGCGCTGGACCTTTGGCAGGAGCAACACACTATCCATATCGGATGGATTTACCGCGTTTGATATAACCGAACCACGAAGCGTTTCTAAACACAGCATCTTAGCTGTTAACTACAGCTATTCTTTTTAAATATCAAATCAAAAAAATATTTGCTGGAACAGGCAGTTGTAAGTAATTTTAAAATGTCATTTAAATCTATAAAGCTCTTCTTTTACTTAAAATATATAACTTACAACTTGTAACTTATAACCACCTCATCAATCTTGCGCATTTCTTATATCATCAAATACAGAGTAAATATCGCTTTCCCAACGCTTAAACAATATTTTATCTGTTTCATTATCAATCATATCTGCATAGATGTTTGGATTGGCAGTCACTAACACTGTTTCGTCATGTTCGGCAAAGATAGAAATCTGTGGTGGCATGTATGCTGCAAGCACCGGATACTTATCAACCAGGTATTGTATTTCTTTTGGCTTACCAACAAATACGATGCGATATTTATCCGTCTTATATCCCATACCGGTCAAACCGATATCGATCCGTTGCACACGGCTCACCTGGTAGCCATGTTCCCTGATCGAAGTCTGCAATGTCAGCATAGCCTCTGGAAAACTTTGCTGCGTACGAACCATTAACAATTCGCTTGCCATTGCTGGTACAGAAAGACAAGCTATAACCATGGTCAACACAATTTTGATTGTAGTCCTCATAAGGTGGCATCCTCCAACAAGCTACTATATACCTCATACATTTCATCACACGGCGCATCGAGTTCATGATTATTAAATAATCTGCTCAAACGTTTTGGATTGACAGCACTTAACTGAACTTTGCCGTCTTTCTCGATAACTGTTACACGACATGGAAGAAACATTCCAACACGTGGATCTATTGCCAGTGCTTCAAATAAAAAACCGAAATTACAGAAATGCAACACGACCTGTTTTTTATTTTCCTTCCCTTCTTCTACGAGACCGTGCTCAAGATAATCGGTGCGGATCAATGTGAAGTTCTGATCGATTATTGCCTGCTTTAAATTTTCGACCGTTTCTTCCAGATCATAAGGAGAATCGACAACGATGGTAGGTGGTTCTTCATCATTCTGATTTAAGTTCTGCTTTAATTCAGCTGCTGATTTCTCTAATGAACGAACATAAGCAACAACATCATCAATATCATTTTCTGACAGGCCCGCAACCAGCATAGAGGTCATCGGGGTACCTTCACGGCCAAAAGCAATCGTATCGCGAATCATGACATCACTGGCCGCTGCCAGAAATCCTGTATTATTTAAGGCTGGCGCAATAATAGGCAAATCACGCTTTCTGGAAAAGGTGACTCCTGTGCCTTTGCCGCCACTGCCATTCTCACCGTGGCACTGTACGCAGTACTTTGCGAACAGTTGTTTACCATGTTCACTGTCACCTTTGACTGAAGCACTACTTTCTGGCGGAGCAGGCTTATCCGTCCAGCTTCTTACATGTTCTACGATGGCACTCACCTGAGCATTACTCAAAACATCAAACGCCGGCATGATCCTTCCCGGCCGTCCCAGGCGGATTGTTTTTTTCAAATACTCGTTCGACACACTGTTCAAAAATGAAGGCAGCGCTATCGGTACACCCACACCACCCTTACCGTCAATACCGTGACAGGCAGAACAGTGAGTGGCATACAATTTATCACCGTGCGGCGCACCATATGCGCTCAGACTAAATAATAAAACAAAAACAATGAGCAGATTTTTCATATAAATAGTTTCATCTAATTAAAACAATAAGCAACTCAGTTTAACCAGGTGGCCATCTCATAACACGATCGGCCAACAGGTGCATATGGATATGAAACACTGTCTGACCTGCTTTTTGGTTACAGTTGACCACCAGTCGATAACCATCTTCACTAACACCTCGCTGCGCAGCGATAGTTTTTGCAACCGAAAATAATTTACCCATGATAGCCTCATCACCATCTGTTAAATCATTAAGTGTCGAGATATGTCTTTTTGGAATGATTAACACATGTACAGGTGCTTGTGGATTTACGTCATTAAATGCGAGCACATCGTCATCGTCAAAAACGATATCGCCCTGAATCTCACCATCTCGAATCTTACAAAACAAACAGTCATTCATGGATACACCTCAATACAGATAATTAGAACGCAAGTCTGGAGAAAACTTATTGATTTCGGTCAACACAAAACCAATTAATAGGAATCGAAACGTTGTCTGCCGCTAAAAGCATGTGCCAGAGTCCCCGCATCAATATACTCCAGCTCGCCGCCTAATGGAACGCCGTGTGCGATGCGTGTTGTCATCACTTTATGCTTAATGGCCATATCAGAGATGTAATGCGCGGTTGCTTCGCCTTCAACCGTGGGATTTGTAGCCAGGATCAATTCTTTAACATCACCACTCGCCAGTCTGCCTTCGAGCAGATCCAGACCTAGCTCTGCCGGGCCGATGCCGTCCAGGGGCGACAGATGCCCCATCAAAACAAAATATTTACCACGAAACTCAGCTGTATGCTCGATGGCGAAAACGTCGGCAGGTGTTTCGATCACACACAATGCGCCATTATCTCTCGATCTACTGATACAGATTTCGCACAACTCATTTTCACTCAATGTACGGCACATCGAACAATGGCCG
>DAOWFN010000117.1 GCA_030637945.1 Gammaproteobacteria bacterium | reverse complement strand
TCTGACACACGTCGCCTGTTACTTTAGGAATCCTCCATGAGCAAAATAGTTAATGTAGAAGTTCCTGATATTGGCGACTTTAGCGATGTTGATATTATTGAAGTACTGGTCAACGTTGGTGATGTCATAGCAGAAGAAGATGCGCTGATCACTTTAGAGTCTGATAAAGCGACCATCGAAATCCCTTCACCATCTGCGGGTACAGTGACGGAAGTTTTAGTCAATGTTAATGACAAAGTTACCCAGGGCGATCTAATTTTAAAATTAGAAGTAACTGAAGGCGCCAGCGATACAAGCAGCAAAAAAGACGAGACAGCTGCTGCTGCCAAACCAGAAGAAACAGCAGAGACAAAAGCACCCGCACCCGCCGCTCAAGCAACACCTGCTGGCGACAGTGATCTGCACGCAGAAGTTGTCGTACTCGGCTCAGGTCCCGGTGGTTATACCGCTGCTTTTCGTGCAGCAGATCTTGGTAAAAAAGTTATCCTGATCGAGAGATACAGCAATATCGGTGGCGTCTGTTTAAACGTCGGTTGCATCCCGTCAAAAGCTTTGTTACATACCGCAGAAATCATTAATGAAGCCGCTGAAATGGCTGACCACGGTATCGATTTCGGCAAACCAAAAATTGATATCGCAAAACTTGCCGGCTTCAAAAATAAGATCATCAAACAACTTACTGGCGGACTTGCTGCGCTAGCCAAACAACGCAAAGTACAGATCGTAACCGGTTACGGAAAATTCACTTCTGCTAACACCATAGAAGTGACGAATAACAATAACAACCAAAGCATCTCTTTCGACAATGCGATTATCGCCGCAGGTTCTTCCGTATTTAAAATCCCTGGCTTTCCTTATGATGATGAACGCTTAATGGACTCAACCGGTGCGCTAGAACTAGCCGATATCCCAAAACGTCTACTAGTTATCGGCGGCGGTATCATCGGTTTAGAGATGGCGACAGTTTATGATGCACTGGGCTCTAAAGTTTCAGTGGTTGAATTATCACCCGGCCTAATTCCTGGCTGCGATGCCGATCTGGTTAGACCATTGATGAAACGGGTAAAAGCACGCTACGAAAACATCTGGTTAAACGCTAAAGTCACCACCATCGAAGCACAGAAAAAAGGTTTAAAAGTTTCCTTTGAAGGCAAAGACGTACCCGACACCGATACTTTCGACCGCGTACTGCTTGCTGTTGGCCGCAGCCCGAACGGGGAATTAATCGATGCAGAAAAAGCCGGTGTCGAAGTTGATGAACGCGGGTTTATTTCTGTTGATAAACAACAACGTACAAATGTTAATCACATCTTTGCGATTGGCGATGTAGTCGGACAACCCATGCTGGCACACAAAGCCACGCATGAAGCAAAAACTGCAGCAGAAGTTATCGCTGGCATGAAGTCTTTCTTCGACGCAAAAACGATTCCTTCGGTAGCTTATACCGACCCTGAGATCTCATGGATGGGCATCACTGAAGAACAGGCCAAAGCAGACGGTATTGAATATACAAAAGGCGTATTCCCGTGGGCTGCAAGCGGCCGCTCTTTAAGCATCGGACGCAGCGAGGGCATTACCAAAGTGCTGTTTGATAAAAACACACACAAAATTATTGGTGCCGGCATGGTAGGCACTAACGCGGGCGAACTGATCGCAGAAGCCGTATTAGCGCTGGAAATGGGTGCCGACATTGAAGACATAGCCCTCACCGTACATCCGCATCCAACCCTGTCAGAAACTTTCAACTTCGCTGCTGAAATGGCTGAAGGTACGATTACGGATTTATATATTCCTAAAAAGAAATAATCGGCAATACTTTCACGCGCTGACGCGGAAGTTTTAAACCATCAGGTGAAACACGATTACTAAGTTTTATTTTTATCACTTACAGGAAACCAGAAAGGTTTGCTCATTACGCAAAACATCCACGCAAAAGCAGCATAAAGAACACCGCCAAGAGCAATCAGATTAAACACCGATTCTGCGGCTTCACGATCGGCAAGATTGCTATATTCACCAGTAACACTCAAAACAACAGCAACAATAGCGACCAACAAACCCGCGACCACATTAAGTCTCAAAATACGGCGGCGCAACAACGCCCCATCCATAGAAAGCAACTTCATAACATCCTCCAAAATACACGAAATAAGTAGGTTCTAATATAGTTAAATATCAAGAAAACTGGTTTGATGTGCATCAAGAAAATACTGCAGCTTCACGCTTACAAAACATGCAATTTTAAATTATAAAATTGCTATAAATATACTTTTATACCGAATACCTTAATAACTGGAAATATATATCAAACATTAAAAATATTCCTTGATTCAACATCAGTATTTCACTTAGAATATTCTCAGAATGAGAACATTTTGAGAACATAATGAACGCCAGCCAACAACTCACCGACAAACAAAGACTTACCCTGGATTTCATCGAGCGTTATATTGCTACACATACCGTATCACCCAAGCTGCAAGAGATTGCTGAGGGCATCGGCATTCGTTCACGCGGTGTTGCACACCGTTACATCCAGGCGCTGACAGACACTGGTTTTATCGAAACAGACAGCGGCAAACATCGCGGCATTCGTTTACTTAAACCCAACCCGTACCGGGACGAATCCACCCTGCCACTGTTGGGAAAAATCGCTGCAGGCAAACCCATCGAAGCCATTCCCGGTGAAGACCAACTCGATTTACGCGATTTTTTTGGGCGCAACAATTTTGCTGTACGTGTTCAGGGCGACTCCATGATCGAAGCGGGCATTATGGATGGCGATACCGTCATCATCGAATTTAGAGAAACCGCCAACGACGGCGATATCGTGGTGGCATTAATTGATGAAACCGAAACCACATTGAAACGTTTTAAACGTAGCCACAGAGGGCGTTATATCAAACTGATTCCTGCTAATAAAGACATGGAAGAGATGATATATGAAGCTAGCCGGGTTCGGATTCAGGGTGTACTGATTGGGCAGTTGAGAAAATATTAAAAGATTAAGATCTCTCCTATCGTCGAGATGACAGTTTACATAAATTGAGATGATTATCACAAAACTCTGTCATCTCGACGATAGGAGAGATCTTAAAACTAATAACCAGAAAGGACTCTTAAAGCAATGAACAAAACATATTACGTATATTTGATAACCAACTGGAGCAACAAGGTTTTATATGTTGGCGTAACCAATAATCTTGAACGTCGACTCTATGAACATAAAAACAAGTTAATAAAAGGCTTCACTGAAAAATACAATATAAGCAAGCTAGTGTATTTTGAACAAACCAGTGATATTGAATCTGCAATAACACGCGAAAAAGAAATCAAACGATGGCGCAGAGAAAAGAAAAATAATCTCGTTGAAAGTAAAAATAAGGCATGGGAAGACTTAAGCAAGCAATGGTAAAAAAACTGTCATCTCGAATGTTTTTTTATGAGAGATCTTTATACACCAAAACTCAGGATCTCTCACATCCGTTCGAGATGACAGCCACCCCTTATCATTCAAAATGACAAAATCACACTGGCAACGCGCCATTGCACTCATCGACATGAATGCTTTTTTTGCTTCTGTCGAACAGCGCGATTTCCCCGATCTGCTCGGTCATCCCGTTGCCATCACTAACGGCATGCGCGGTAGTTGCATCATTACTTCTTCTTATGAAGCACGTGCCTTCGGTATTTACACCGGTATGCGGATAAGGGAAGCGCTGCACCTATGTCCACATCTAATCCAGCGCCCGGCGCGCCCCAAGGTGTATACCAAAGTCTCACGCAACATCATGCACTCACTGATCAACGTTTGCCCTGACATAGAAGTATTTTCTGTCGATGAAGCATTCATCGACATTACTTCCTGCCACAAATACTACGGCACACCCGAAAAAGCAGCACGACAACTCAAACAGGCGGTTTATCGGGCATCAGGCTTATTGTGCTCACTCGGTTTAAGCGGTGACAAAACTACTGCTAAATATGCAGCAAAACTCAACAAACCTGATGGTTTCACCATCATTCCACCCTGGCAGGCAAAATCCACGCTGCAACATGTACCTGTCACAGAACTCTGCGGCATTGCCGATGGCATTGGTCGCTTTCTTTCACAACACGGCGTTATCTATTGTGGCGACATGGAAAAACTTCCCATCAGTGTTTTATCTCGCCGTTTTGGCAACCTCGGTCGACGCATCTGGTACATGTGCCAGGGCGCCGATCCCGACCCATTACACCCAGACGTCGCCGCGCCCAAATCCATCGGTCACGGAAAAGTGATGCCGCCGAATACCAAAAACCGGAGCATATTGCTCACTTATCTGCAGCATATGTGCAGCAAAGTCGGCACACGTATGCGTCGCCACGAAATGGAAGCAAAAACATTCTGGATTGGCTTACGCGCTGACCAGGGCTGGTTGGGCAGCAAAAGCCGACTCAGTGAGTTCAGTAACGATCAACAAAAAATCTATCAACTGGGGAGAGTCATTCTTGATATGAACTGGCAAGGCGAAGGCATTCATCAAATACAGGTTACCGCCCTCGACCCACAACCAGCCGCCATGCAAATGGATTTATTTAGCACAAAAGCAGATAACACAGACCATACACAATTAAACCGCGCCATGGACAGTATTAATGAACGTTATGGTGAAATGTCGCTAACACCCGCTCGCCTGCTTAATCGCTCGGATATGCCCAACGTAATAGCACCCGCATGGAAACCCGATGGTTTACGACAAACTATCTA
>DAOWFN010000112.1 GCA_030637945.1 Gammaproteobacteria bacterium | reverse complement strand
ATTGCCCAGATCATCAAGTAATAAAAAACCTTGCTGGATATCGATAGCAATGATGTCAGGCGCATTAACACCAACGCCGCGGATCAGGTCGGTGACCAGAACAAAGGGGTGACAATCTTCTTTGTCAGGCGGTGCATCCATCACGACATAGGTTTTGTTGTCCTGTTTATTGGTGACGCGAAAATATTGTCTGAAACTGGCATCTGCAGAAGCAGATTGTAAATCTCTATAGGTGTCTTCGGCCAGACTATCCAGCCATTGTTGTAATTGTGTGAGTCGATCCACGCCGAGGTTCCATCGTTATTGTTATAATGCGTGCATTGTAACCTATGTGATGAAAGGAATTAATAGTATGAGTAAATCTGTGGTTGTTGTTGGTCTGGGCGAGATGGGCAGTGTGTTCGCCCGTGGTTTTTTGCGTACAGGCTACACTGTTCACCCTGTTATCCGCAATATGGAAATGCAGGCTGTAGCGGATGAGATATCTGATCCAGAACTGGTGATTATTGCAGTTGGTGAAGCGGATTTGCCGGGTCAACTAAGCAAGATTCCTGATGTTTGGAAAGATAAGCTGGTGCTCCTGCAAAATGAACTATTACCAAAAGACTGGCAGCAATATGACCTTGATCCAACGGTGATATCTGTCTGGTTTGAGAAGAAAAAAGGACAAGATTCGAAGGTGATTATCCCATCTCCTGTTTACGGTAAGCATGCTCAACTGATTTTTGAAGCATTAGCTTCAATAGATATTGCTGTAACAATTGTTGCAGATGAAGCAGCATTATTGCACGAGCTGGTATTAAAAAATGTGTACATATTGACCACTAATATTGCAGGCCTGGAAGTAGGGGGCAATGTAGAGCAGCTATGGGACGAGCATAACAGCGTGGCCAATATGGTTGCCAGCGATGTTATTAGATTGCAGGAAACCCTCACAGGACAAACTTTAGACCATACTGCATTAATCGAAGGCATGGTCAATGCTTTTGATGGTGACAGAGAGCATATGTGTATGGGGCGCAGTGCGCCGATACGCTTACAACGAGCACTTGTGCTGGCGGCTGAAAATGATTTATCACTTAATATGCTGGAAAGAATTTCAAAGCTTTGATATTGAAATTTTTGCATTTCCACTATCTATGGGTACATCACTGTGGATATAGACCGTTCAACTAACAGATTTTTATAATTAGCTTAAGAATCTTTGCTTTATTCAGATGCTTTATTCAGAGTTAATCAGAGCTTCCTTAAATCAACTACTACTCTCGTTTATTATCGAAGGACATTGTATGAAAACAACAATCCGTATGGCTGTAACCGCAGTGATTATTTCTCTATCAGTTACCGGCTGCTTAAGTTCAGGTGGTACTTCTGCCGAGCAGACCAGTGTTTTAGTGAGTGATGTGACAGCGATATGTGGTGCCATGGTAGGTGCTCAGGCCGAGCAGCGCATCAATCAGGAATGGGCCAAGTACCCGTCAGCAGAAGTTAATCGTCCTGTTATAGAAAACATGGCAGAAGTACTGTTAAATAACCCTGAAGCTACCGAGCAACAGAGAACCAGTCAGTATAAGAAGTACATGACATGTGCCACAGGACTACTGATAAGTAATGGTGTGATGAAGTAGCTGTTTTTATGATGCCTGTCAGGAAATACAGTGAAATGTCATTACCCATTTAAAAAAAGCGAATTGAAATGAAAATATGGGTAGACGCGGACGCGTGTCCTGTTGTGATAAAAGAGATTTTGTTTAGAGCAGCGCAGCGCACCAAAATAGAAGTGACATTGGTGGCAAATCAGTCAGTGCAGATACCGAGATCCCGTCACATTAATTTTATTCATGTCGCGCAGGGTTTTGATGTTGCTGATAATGAGATAGTAAAAAGGCTTAAAGCCGGGGACCTTGTCATCACCAGTGATATACCTTTAGCGGCGGATGTCATCGAAAAAAAAGGGGTTGCTCTTAGTCCGCGCGGAGAGATGTATACCGCTGACAATATTAAAGCTCGCCTTAATATGCGTGATTTTATGGAATCGTTACGCTCAAGCGGTGTGGATACCGGTGGGCCCGCTGCGATGAGTCAAGGCGATCGAAAAACGTTTGCCAATCATCTGGATAAGTTGTTAACGAGAAATGCAGTGTAAGATTTAAGTGTTTCTTAATTTAAGAAAGTTTTATTAAAAAGGTACGGGCGCTGAGACTATCAGCGCCCGTATCTTTTTCGACCAGATTTATTCTGTGATTGGCAGAAGTGTTATTTCAACACGACGATTTAAAGCACGGCCTTGTTTTGTGCTGTTATCAGCAACGGGATTGCGTTCACCGAAACCGACCGTATCAAAACGTGCAGGGTTTATCTTTTTATTGATCAGGAAAGAGGTAACCGAACGAGCGCGACGTTCAGATAATTGTTGGTTGTAAGAGTCAGAACCTACGCTGTCGGTATGGCCCGCAACTACGACTATCGTTTTATCGAATTCTTCCAGAACCAGCGCGACGGAAGTCAGCACATCATAAAAGTCTGCTCGCAGATCACTACCGGCAGTAGGGAATACGATATTGCCTGGCATGACCAGTGTTATGTTATCGCCATCTCGAACTACGCTGACACCGGTGCTGCGCAACTGCTGTCTTAATTTGGCTTCTTGTGTATCCATGTAGTAACCAACGCCGCCGCCAACGACTGCGCCAATGCCCGCGTCACGCAACATACGTTGATTGCGCTCTCTACTGCTTTTATCTTTGTTTGCGAGATAAGAAACAACTAATGCGGCACCCGCACCGATACCTGCACCTTTGGCAGTGTTAGTTGTTTTTTCTTCACCAGTGTAGGGGTCAAATGTCGTGCAACCGCTTATAGCAATCACGCATGCTAAAGATACGAATAATTTTTTCATGGGGGGCCTGTTGTGTGAAATATATAAAATTTTTTGGTGGATTTTATTTTACAGATTAAAGTCTGATTCTGAAAATAATCAAAGTGGATAGTTCCTGATGGTTATATATTATAGTTGTTTTATCTGGCATTGCTGAAGGTATATTATAGCGTTTTATGCCCCTGAATTTATAAGGAAAATCCGTTGACTATGCGCTAAAGCGGGTTATAATTCACCCAGCTTGAAAGTAAGTCTTATATTTATGTACACCATTTCGATGTTCCACAGTAGTACCTCGTCCTGTTCCTCATAAGTAAATACACACGTTCCAGCCACAAATGGTCTTTATAAATAAGGCTTTAATAACTTTTGAATAAAATAGGTAACAATTTATGTCTACTACTACAGGCACAGTAAAATGGTTTAACGAATCTAAAGGCTATGGTTTTATCAGCCCAACAGATGGCGGTGATGATGTATTTGTACATTTCCGTGCAATCGTTGGTGATGGTTTCAAAACTTTAGTTGAAGGTCAAACTGTAAGCTACGAAGTTGAGAATGGCCCTAAAGGTCTGCAAGCTTCTCAAGTAAGCCCTCAGTAATACCGTTGTATACAAAAGCCCTGCTTGATGTTTATTCAAGCAGGGCTTTTTTTATGCCTCATGATTTTGATCAGGCAGCTACCGCAATAAAATTAACGGCAGATTCAATAACAGTGGTGTCTCGCAAAATACGACGGTGACCTAGACCCGTTGTTTTTACAAAGCGAGCATTGTCCCAGGATTGTGCAACTATCTGGCCTTCCTGCCATGGCACATCGGTATCTTGATCATCATGGATGACCAGTGCCGGAATGTTTAATCCTCTAACCGTATTTTTCATCGAAATCTCATGCCATATCTTTTTTCCAAAAGTGGTTTCGATACGCTCTATCAAGTTCAATCCTGCTTTTTCAGGTATGTTTAAAGTGCTGATAAATTTATCAACAAGACCTTTGGTCGTTGCCGGTGGCGAGATGTTGATCACGCGTGATGCCAGCAGACCACGTTGTAGAGCAACCGCAATACAAGGACCGCCAAACGAGTGGGTGATCACCGAATCAAATGTTCCATAGTGTTTTTGTAAGGCAAGGATGACGTCGGCTACTATGTAAAGATTTGTTTGTTTGCCTGAACTCTTGCCGTGTGCGGGTGCATCAAAACTTAATACACGGTATCCGGCTTTTATTAAGGGGTCTACGAAGTTACCAAGTTGAGTGCCACGACCGCTCCAGCCATGTACTAATAATACGATGGGCCCGGTTTGCCCCCAGCTGTAAGTGACGATGGTTTCATCGTTAATTCTGTGGCTCTCGATTTTTGCAGACACCAACACGGCGTACTCAGAAGCGGGTGTTTTAAACCGCGTAGGTGTGAACCATAATTTGTAAGCTGCGCGGCCTGCAAGGTCAGGTGCTATGCGGCCGACAGTACCAAAAGCGAATCGGATTACCTTCAAGATTGTAGGTACAGGACGTGATTTTGATGTGCTAATCGGTGGCGCCATCGTTGCATTGCCTTTAGTAGAGGACGTCTGCTGATTGTTTAACATTTTAATGGCCCTCTACGATGAAATTATTTAAAAGTTGCTTAATGCAACTAATTAATGAAACAACTATAGTGTATTTAGTTGCATAATGCAACTTTTAATATTATAGTTTGCATATGACACGAAATAACATCGATTCTTTAAATTGTTCCCTGGCTAACGCTTTGAATTTAATAGGAGAATGGTGGACGATCCTTATTTTGCGAGAAGCCTTTTTTGGTACGCGCCGATTTGAAGATTTTCAGCAACATCTGGGCGTCGCGCGCAATATCCTTACGACCAGGCTTCGAAAACTGTGTGATAGCGGGATTCTGGAACGTGTGCCGATTAAGGCAGGCGGCAAAAGACATGAATACAAACTCACTCCGATGGGGCGTGATCTGTACCCGACATTGATCGTGTTAACGCAGTGGGGCGACCGCTGGCTTCATGTCTCTGAAGGCGCACCGGTTAAATTTCTTGAGAGAGCAACGGGTGAAGAGATTGCAGATGTCACGATCCGGGCTAAGGATGGGCGTGAGTTAAAGGGCAATGAACTATCACTGGTGCCAGGGCCTGGCGCTACTGATGAGACAAAAGAGCGTTTACGAAATTTGGCTGAGATCTGGCAGCAAAAAATGAGTGAGAATAAAAATAAAGGAAGTGACTAGTTTAATAAATAGCTCAAACTTAGTTTTGCTATTTTACAAGATTTTCTTGAGATGAATGGCTCAAAACACCCTGAAAGCAGGCCCGCAATATTTTTAGCTTAACTTTCGAGTACGGCCAGAAATAGACTATTAGATAAAACGATATATTCCGCAAATGAACGCAAATACACGCAAATAAAAACAACATCCAAAAATGCTGTCATCCTGAGCGAAGCCGAAGGATCTTGATCTTGCTATCAGCATACTATTTAGGTAGTTAAGATCCTTCGGCTTCGCTCAGGATGACATTAATCTTATTTTTGACTTTAAAAAATTGCGTGTATTTGCGTTCATTTGCGGAAAAACTCAAAGTTTCTGACTGCCTGTTCAGGGGAGAAAACACCCATACAAGCATTTGAGTGGCTTTTCTTTAAACTATCAGATGAGATTCGGGCTGATGTATTAGAGACTGGTTGCTACTATCCTTTTTTCTGTGAGATATAAGATTCCAGATTTTCTCGTGTCACTATCCCTATTTCACCCGCGACAACTTTTCCTTCCGGGTCGATAATATATGTTGTAGGCAGTGCTGGAACAGAACCTAGAGGTGTGTTTTTAACTGGTAAAGTACTAAGTACCGGGTAGGGAATTGTTTTCGTGTTAACAAATTCTTTTAAATCTTTTGGTTCGATTGCTTCAAAGTTAATGCCGACAACAACAGCATCAACATCATTGTTTTCATGAAAATCGATTAACTCAGGCAATTCTTTCATGCAGGTGCCGCACCAGGTGGCCCAATAGTTAACGATTAACCACTTGCCTTTATACTGATCAAGAGATTGCAACTGACCATTTATATCTGGTAGTTCATAATCAACGGCTCTTGCTTCTGTGGCTAACACCAGTAGTAAGAAAGTACTAAAAATCCACTTACCCATAATAATTATTTCCGCTTTACAGTATTAAAAAATCCCCTGATAAGCCTGTAGTTTTCTAGTTGGACTGAACCTATTAAAACAGTCCTGCCATACAGACCCACCAGGGAATACTGCGAACTTTTTAAGTCCTGCTTAAGGCAGCATGTCGTAGCTGATTTGAACACCTGCATTCATTTTAATACCTGAATTAACTTCAAGTGCAGCTTTAACGATGTTCTGCAGATCAGTCATGATAAGTCCAGGGATTGCGCCAAACTTAGCTTTGTCTTCATCTGAGATATCAGCAAACAGGGATTTCAGCATGAAGTCAGGGTCCAGGTAGCTAACTACCAGCTTGTTACCGCCATCAATGATCTTCACTGTAATCTCACATGGCAATGCATTTACATGAGAAAGACCTGTACTCATCGCCATCTTGGCGTATTTAGGTGAGCAGGCTTCAATGATGTGGTTTTTACCTGGGATAGAAATCGGCGCTATACGTGCTGATCTCCAGCTCGAATTAGGGCTCAGGATACTATCCAGTGTTTCTTTCGTTTGTTTATCAATAATTGTTGGATGTACACCAGGGTTATCTTCATGGGTGCTCAGTGTATTGATGATTGTCTGTGCCACACCTTTAGATTCTGCTTCAGTAAATACGCCACCATTTTGTTTTGTGTAGCTCATGTGCATATACGGAGAATCATATGTACTTGAGTCCACTACGCTAAAAATGTCATCCATTTTTTGGTACATGGGTCCAATTTTCTGGTCCATTATTTGTACATCAGGGTCAAACTCAAGCAGTGCTGCATAGATAATGGCCTTGATTTCACTTTTCACCTGTGGAGGCATTGCATAAAGTGCTTCGGCAAAATCTGCATCTTGCATTTCTTCACTGATCAGCACATCGCTGAAGAACAAAGTAAAGATTGCAGATGGATCCAGCATATCGACATAAATCCTGTTCTCGTCAAACCAGATGGAAACCTCACAAGGTAATGCTGGTGCATGTGAATAGCCATTAACAATATATTTACCGGTACCCTCAGTAGCACTTCCAGTAATGGGGGTTACACCCATGGCCAGGCTGGCATATTTTCCATTACAGAAATCCAGTACATTCGCTTTTTTGGTATTAGCCTTTGTGACTGTACCGTCTGCTAAATAGGCAGCATCATTTGGATCAATAGGATCGGGTGATGGAATCATCAATACAGCTTCATCGATCTCATGATCAGTACAGGTGCGTGTAGCAATACAGCCTTCACTGGTACCGCCCAGTTTCCAGTCGATGCCCTTAATCACACCACTACCGAGCTGGTCTGCTTCTTTTAATCTTGCTACATAAGTTGCCAGATATACTGACGCATCACGCGCTTTTTGATAACTTGCTTTATAATCAACTCCGCCTGCACTATGAACAACACTCATCGATGCGATACGACTGACCGGCGTAAACGGTTCAAAATTGTCGCCATTAGCAGCCAGAGCCGATGTAGCACCCATGGTCATAGCTAAACTCACTACTGCGCCACTATAAAGTGCTTTTTGCACCCAGCGACCGACTGTCGAGCCGGATTTGTTTGTATCAATTTTCATATCATTTCCTCATTATTTTTTGAATTTAATATCGCTTCAAACGGATTAAACATGTTCAAGGCGCAACATTTATCTCAATGTCTGAGGACCAAATTAAACGTACAAAAGTCAGATTTCCAGTAATCTGTTCGTCAGAATTCGTGCGTTTGATAACTTAAAAATAACTATTTATTTCAGATAGATACAAGCGGATAAATTTAAATTTGTACGAAAATGTACGGTGATATTAGGAGGTATCGATGGACGGCCACAGAAACCGTCAGTTTTTTATTTACTGCGAGACCTGGTGCCGGATAGTAACTGACGGAAAGTATCCAGTGCCTGTTGCAGCTCTGTGCAGCTAACAGATGTTCTCTTGCTCGCATTTCGTAGAACAAATTCAGCGGTATCAATTGCTCTCTGGCAGCGGGGGTTTTTGGGACAGAGTTCGATATTCAGATATTTATCCAGTGTTCGGGTCGTCGGTGTTGATTTATCCATGTAT
>DAOWFN010000001.1 GCA_030637945.1 Gammaproteobacteria bacterium | reverse complement strand
AGAACGGGATCTTTAACTGGCCCAAAACCGATGAACAATCCATGGTCTCGCAATTTTTTAGCCACTGTTTCTTCATCATATTCTTCATCTTGAGCAATACCAAATACCTGCGCGGTACCTGTTTTACCTGCCATCTTGAAATCCATCCCCCAACCCGTCGCACGAGCTGTACCCCAGGTGCCATGAACCACCTTTTTCATGGCACTAAACATCACATCCCAATGGCTATCTCTACGTAATTTGATCATGGTTCTAGAGGGGTCTCTCGACTTAACCGTATCATCAGCGGACAGATGCACCTCTTTTAGCAGCCTGGGCACAATTTTTTCACCACGACTGGCTAGTGCTGCCGTTGCCACCGCCAGTTGCACAGGTGTTGCCAGCATATAACCCTGACCAATACCCGCAATTAAGGTTTCACCCGGATACCACACTTTTCCATGTTTTCGCTTTTTCCATTCAGTGGATGGCAGCAAACCACTCCGTTCACCCAGCAGATCGATGCCTGTTTCCTCACCAAAACCAAATTTTGCGAGGAAATCATGCATGCTGTTAATGCCCATACGATATGCCAGCTCATAAAAATAAACATCACAGGATTGCTCGATAGCCTTAGATAACGCAACTGTACCATGCCCCCATTTTTTCCAGTCACGATATTTACGCTCTGTATCGTCGCCTGGCAATAGATAGTGCCCTTTGCAGTTAAGTGTCTCCCTTACACCAAATCGATGCTGCTCTATACCTGCGAGCCCAAGAAACGGCTTAAATGTAGAACCGGGAGGATATTGCCCAAAAATGGCACGATTGAATAATGGCTTGTACGCACCATACTGCAATGCATCGTAATCTTTATGGCTGATACCGTGAACAAATAGATTTGGATCAAATTCAGGCTTACTGACAAAAGCCACCACAGCACCGGTATGTGGCTCTATCGCTATAACAGAACCAGCAAAGTCGCCCAAACCTTCAGTGGCCATACGCTGCAATTCGATATCCAGGTTCAACACAAGGTCATTACCTGCGATTGGCGCAACCTTTTCAATAACACGCAATATCCTGCCTTGCGCGTTAACCTCAACTTTCTGACGCCCTACTTGCCCATGTAGCTCAACTTCATAGTATTTTTCCAGCCCTGTTTTTCCAATGTGCGCTGTGCCACGATAATTACCCTCATCAATAACCGCAAGTTCACTCTCACTTATTCGACCAACATAACCAATCGCGTGTGCTGCGATCTTACCTTGCGGATAATAACGACTTAATCTCGCATTAATATCCATACCCGGGAAACGATGACGATTAACTGCCAGACGGGCCACTTCATCTTCATTCAAACGCGCGCGAAGTGAAATTCGCTGAAAAGACCGATGAACCAGTAACTGATCCTTAAAACGCTCGATTTCAGACTCGCTTATAGGCACGATTTCACTCAAACCTTTTAGCGTCGTCTCCATATCATCAACCTGCTCAGGAATGATCTCGAGATGGAAAGCGGGCTTATTTTCTGCCAGAAGCACACCATTGCGATCATAAATCAAACCACGAGTTGGCGGTAACGCCATTAAACGGATGCGATTATGCTCCGATAAGTCGGAAAAATGATCATAATCCACGATTTGCAACCACGCCAGACGAAACAATAACCCGCCCAACAACAACAAACTTAAGATAGCCGCAACTATTGCACGAAACTTGAATATACTCGCTTCATACGAGTGATCAGAAACATGTGACCGATATGCCATAGAATTTTGTGCGCCTTGATTAAGCGTTTATTATTGTTTTTCTACGTAATCAGCGCTGAAAACGTGCAAAAAAGACAAAATAACAGAAATAAGTGCACAATTATATAGTGTTTATTGCATTTCGGGCTCGACAATTTCTCAACAATCGATAAAATCGCCTAGGTTAGCTCTATTAATAGAATTGACCTTAAATAATTCAAAGGAAATGTTTGTGACGGACACATTCCGTGTACAAACCAACAAGAATCACACTACGTCACTGAATAATAAAAAATAACAAGTGATGGGATACGACTATGAAATTAATCCTGATTGGTGCGCCCGGTTCCGGCAAGGGTACTCAGGCCAAATACCTGACTGAAAAATACCATATTCCACAAATTGCGACTGGCGAGTTACTTCGTGCTGCCGTTGCCGCACAGACCCCTCTCGGACGTCAGGCCAAGACAATCATGGATGCAGGTCAACTGGTCCCTAACGATCTGGTCATTGGTATGATACGCGAACGTATCTCGCGCCCCGATGCAGACCAGGGGTTTGTACTCGATGGCTTCCCGCGCAATATTGCCCAGGCAATCGCACTGGATGACATCCTCGACAAATTAGGCAAACCTATCGATGCGGTTTTGCAGTTTGATGTCGACGCAGAGATGCTGATACAACGAATGGTTGGCCGACTGACCTGTATATCCTGCGGCGCATTATTCAACCTTTTCACACAACCACCTGCAATCGATGACAAATGTGATGAATGCGGCAGCACCCTGCATCACCGCGCCGATGACAACGAAGAAATTATCGAAAGACGACTCACTATATTTGAAACACTCACCCAGCCACTAAGTGACCATTACAAGCACAAGGGCATATTACATATGGTTGAGGCTCATGGTGATGTTAACGAAGTGACCAAACGAGTCAAATCCGCATTGCGTGGCCTACGTCCCAAACGCACGCCGGTAAAACCCATGCTGGCACCGGTAGCCACGCCTGATAAAAATACAAAACCTAAAGTAAAACACGTCAAAATTGCAGAGCGCCAGCCCAAACTGCGACCACGTAAAGTCATTAAGACACTCACAGGCAACACCACCGTTAAAAAACTGAAAATCAAAAAAGAACTGCCCATCGTCGTAAACAAAAAAATCATAAAAGCAACTGCCAAGAAAAAAATCGATGATGCCAAGGCGGCGGCCGACGCCAAAGCACTTGAGGCGGCGCTGGATAAACAACTAAAAGAACTCGAAAAAGAATTAAAACAGACGAAAGCGCAATTAAAAGAGGCATCTGTGGCAGAAAGGGCACTAATCAGGGCGGAAAAAGTTAAAGATGCAGCGCTTAAAAAAGCCCTTCATGCAGAAACAACAAAGTTGAAGAAAAAGCAAAAATAACTTTACAATCTACTAGTCAGGAACTTAAAAAAAGCCTCGATATGGTCGAGGCTTTTTTGTCACTATTTAAATAGCTACAATACCTATCCCTGTTGCTTAACCTGCTGCTCAGCCACTTCTTTACGCACCTGATCCATGTCTAACTCTTTCGTTTTACCGATCACTTCTTCAAGCCCGCTTTCAGGCAACATGCCCGCTTGTGAGAAAATAGTAATCTGCTCACGAAATATCATCAGCGTTGGAATTGAGCGAATCTGAAAACTTGCTGCCAGTTCCTGCTCATCTTCGGTATTCACTTTAGCAAACACGACATCATCGTATTTCTCAGAAACCGTTTCGTAAATAGGTGCGAACGATTTACAGGGACCACACCATGGTGCCCAAAAATCTATGATAACGATATCATTATTTGCAATCGTGTCCTGTAAAGTATCCTTTGTAATTTCAATCGTCGCCATAAAGTAACCTTTGCTCTACCGAGCTCATAGATAAAAAAACGCTATCTTAACCCATCCGAATAAATGCCACCTTAGGTGACGATTTATTTATCTGCCACCAGGCTATAGCCAGAAGTTGCAGGTAAACGCGGCATAGTAATTTCAGGGTACTCGCCTGTCAGAGCAGCAAGAAACGCTACGATATCTTTAACATCAGCATCCGACAGCGCTTTATTTAACTGTAATTTCGCCATAATACGCACAGCCTCTGATAAGTCATTGACCGAACCATTATGGAAATATGGCGCTGTATCTGTGATGTTACGCAAGGTGGGTACACGATACATATGCGCATCGGCCACTTTACCGGTTGCTGATTCACGTCCTTTATCGGCCGTCAGATCATACTTTTTAGTGTATGCATCATCCGCAAAAGTGGGGAATTTAGTGTAAAAACCCTGACCAAATTCCATCTTGGGTCCATTGAATGCCGCACCCGAGTGACATGAGGTACAGCCTGACGATGCAAATGTTTCCATACCGCGAACCTGCTGAGCGGTCATCGCTTTTTTATCACCCTTCACGTATTTGTCGTAAGCACTATTTGGTGTGATCAAAGTACGCTCAAATGCAGCGACTGCTTTTGCTGCATTCTCCACTGTCATCGAGTCTTTACCAAATGCATCATCAAAATAAGGTTTGTAACCTGGAATCGCACGCACTTTGTCCATCGCCTGCTCAATTTCTGAAACACCCATTTCAACAGGGTTGGTCACCGGACCTTTTGCCTGATCTTCTAACAGCTCTGCACGACCATCCCAAAACTGCACTGAGTGAAAAGCTGAGTTCCAGACCGTCGGTGCATTGCGACCACCGGTTTTACCGTGCACGCCCATCGAAAAAGTACGGCTATCGTCACCGCCTTCCATCACATTGTGACACGAGTTACATGAAACAGTGCCTGTTGATGAAAACCGCGGATCCATAAACAGCATTTTCCCCAGAGTGACTTTGGCAGTGGTGGTTGGATTGTTTTCAGGCGCCGGCGCCACCTCAGGAAGTGCCTGCCATGCCGCGCCCGCTTGCATACTAATAACTGCTGTCAGTACAAAAACTGAACCCGCTAAAATCTGACGAACCATAAGTGAAGCCTCACGTGAAATATTTTCATAATTTATAAGTTTAGAATTGTTCTAATTATAACAGATTATAAGAATATAATCAATATCTAATATATTCTTTCTTAATAAATGGCTACTCATAAAAACACTGCACTGGCTATCGGGCACCAGGAACCGTATAGATTTTCAGATCAACTATGCGCGGTGAATTAAGCATGATTTCGATTGTAGCGCAGCCATTTCTAATCTACTGTTCGCACCAATCGCTGTAAGACAAAGCATCAAAAACTAACGGTAAAGAGAATTTCAGGATATGTATTTGAGCAATCGCTGACCGGACAGTCACTTTCATCTTCATAGACGATACCGCCACCTATATAAACGCCATTCTGCGCTGAGAAGTACGCGCCCGCACGATAACCGAAAGAATCATAATCTCTGATGTCTTTGATAAACGTCCTGCGATAAAACACACCGAAATAAGGCTTAACTACTTTTGGCTGTGTAAAAACATACCGTATCTGAGGACTAACTTTAGAAATGGCAGGATCACCGGAAAACCAGTGCTGTACATCAATACCAAGCTCTAACCCCGGTAACACATAATAACCAACGCCAACGCCTAAAATAACATAATTATCATTAAAGGCTGAACCTGAACCAGCGACGACACCGATACTCGTTGAGCCTTTAGAGAAAGCCGTGCTTATACCACCCGTGCCCACGCTAGCAGCACTCGCCACTGTTGAAAAACTGACCAGGCCCGATACAAGTAAAGTCAAAAGTAACCGTTTTATCCCGTTTGATCTCATCTCTATTCCTCTGCAATTAATCGTTTACCCGTGAAGCACAGATGTTAACTTCTACTGCCATATAAATCACGATACAGGCCATCTTTATTTATTAATTCATGATGTCGGCCTTCATCAATAATTTTACCTGCATCAAACACCAACACACGATCAGCCTGTTTCACTGCGCTTAGACGATGCGCGATAATCAATGTCGTGCGATTCTGCAAAAACGCGTGCATCGCTTCATGCAATAAAGCTTCTGTTTCAGTATCCAACGAAGATGTTGCTTCATCTAAAATAACAATTTTTGGGTCCGCCAATATCATTCGAGCAATCGCCAAACGCTGCCGTTGCCCACCTGATAACCTGATGCCACTGCGCCCGATAATACTGTCTAACTGCGCAGGCATTTCTTCGACCACTTTTCGCATCTGTGCTATCTCTAATGCCTGCCAGACAACGGCGTCATCATGTTCACGCCCCAGACAAAGATTTTCTTTCACCGTATCATTAAACATCGCTGGATGCTGCAACACGGTCGCTACATTTTCTCTAACAACATCCAGACCGATATCTTTTAGATTAACACCATCAAAATAAAGCTCACCTGAATCAGCGGGGTACAAACCAAGAATGATCTGGACCAGTGTAGATTTACCACCGCCGCTAGCACCGACCAATGCGACTTTCTCCCCCTCTGCAATCGACAAACTTACGCCATCGAGAACATTTAAACCTTCGCCATAGGAAAAACTAACATTCTCAACCGCCAGGCCCACTGTGTGTTTGTCTTTAAAAGGGTTTTTATTATGCGGATATTCTGGCTCACGCCTCATCGCCAACAATTTATTAATACGGTCCATCGCAGCATTAGCACTAAAGTAGCTATATTGAATACCCAATATCTCCTGCATCGGCCCCATCATAAACCACAGGTAAGCATAAACAGCAAACATCTCGCCGATACTTAAACCGCTAAACAAAACAACGACCATGCTGAGACCGCGGAAAAATTCAAAACCCATTAAAAAAATAAAAAATGATAAACGATTAGCCGCATCACTCTTCCAGCCAAATGCGATCATATTATTTTTTAACTGTTGTGCACGAGAGATAACACGCTCTATATATTGCCCCTCTCGATTACTGGCGCGTATCTGCTGTATACCATCAAGCGTTTCGATCAGTGCCTGTTGGAATAACTCAAACGAAACGTTTTCCTTACTTTTTAAATTCTTTACTTTCTTACCCATGACCATGGTGAAATAGATCACCACCGGATTCATCAACAAAATAAATAATGCCAGTTGCCAATGCATTAACAGCAATACGATGGCAACACCGATAACGGTTAACACTGCAACAATAAATTTGCTAAGTGTTGCACCCAGGAAATCATCGATAGCCGTCACATCGGTAACCAGATGAGAAGCGATGGAACCCGCCCCCTTAGCTTCGTATTCAGCCATAGATACTTTTTGTAGATGATGTAACAACCCCAGACGGATACGGTAAGTCACATCTTTTGAGATACGAGTAAATTCACGCGTTTGCCACACTGACAGGAGTAGCGCAACCAGCCTTAACAACATAGACAGCAACATTACTGCAGCGATAATACCGACAGGCGTTAGCCATTGTTGTGGAAAGACCATCGATAACGCTTCGACGATCTTGCCAGGCTTATCAAGCAAAACTTCATCGACCAGCAAAGGCATTAACAATGGCACAGGCACACTAATCGCAGCCGCTAATATCGCAATAAAATTAGCCATGATTAATGATTTTTTATGCTGTTTTATAATGGCAAAAATACCTTGCCATGTATATTTATCGGGAACTGATGATTGATCTTTATTCATTATGAATTTTTTAATGTAGCGTTTAATATTTTTCCAGAGCAAGTAATAATGCCTGCGTACCATTTTGCCCATGCCCCATTTCACTCACCTTCTCATATAATGACTTTGCAAGCGACAATCCGGGCAAATTGAGATTCATTGCCTGAGCTTCACTCACTGCGATACCTAAATCTTTAATAAAGTGATCGACCATAAAACCTGGTGAAAAATCCTGCCTGTTAATCCTGGGCGCAAGATTATCCAATGACCAGCAACCTGCTGCACCCGGGCCGATGGCTGCGACCAGCGTTTCGCAATCCAAACCGGCTCGCTTCGCATAGAGCAGTGATTCACAGACACCGATCATGGTTCCCGCGACAACGATCTGGTTACACATCTTAGTATGCTGCCCACTGCCAGACTTCCCCATCACCTGCATTTTCCCCAGATAAGAAAACAGGGCAGACACTCGGCTTAATGCATCGTCATCACCACCCGCCATGATGGAAAGGCTTGCGTTTTTAGCACCGACATCACCGCCTGAAACCGGCGCGTCCACAACTTGTGCACCGCGCTCAGATGCGTACTGCTTTATCTCCAGGGTAAGACCTGGCGCAGTAGTCCCCATATCAATAAAAATTTTATCAGCAATATCTCTCGCCAAAAGACCATTGTCTGAAAAATAGATTTCTCGAACTTCTTGCTCTGAACCGACCATCGTAAATATAACATCACAATATTCAGTGATATCGGCTGGCGTTTTACACCACCGCGCACCATCACTTAGCATGCGACCGGCTTTTTCTCTGCTGCGCGTAAACACGGACACCGGATAACCCGCCGCCAGCAAATGATGACACATAGGCTCACCCATCACTCCTAAACCTATCCATCCAAGTTTTGTGTTTTTTTGCATATCTTCATCCTGTAAACTACCGCCATATTTTTACACGATTACGACACAGCGTCTTTATGAATACACAAACATCACAGGCTCAACTCAAAGCATTAATCTTTGATGTTGATGGCACTTT
>DAOWFN010000218.1 GCA_030637945.1 Gammaproteobacteria bacterium | reverse complement strand
TTTTCATTTAACCCATAAGCAGACATAGCGGTTAAAAAATGCTGGCATAATTCGAGTGAGATAGGCTCGGCACCATTAAAGATCAAACGTACACGCGATAGATCCATCGATTCAATGCCTTTTGACTCAAATACTTTTAAAAAGTGTTTATAACCAAAATTGGGCGAACATAAAATAGTTGCTTGTTTATCGCTTGCTGCAGTCAGCCATAGTAGCGGACGGCGGACAAAAACACTGGTGTCCATGATAGTATGATTTATACAGAGTACAATGGGTGCGAGGTGAAAACCTATCATGCCCATATCGTGGGTCAGTGGCATCCAGCTGAAAAAAGTATCTTTCTGAGTAAAGTCTGCGGCCTCAATTATAGCGTTGATATTTGTCATAATATTCTTATGAGTAAGTACGACGCCTTTAGGCTCACTGGTGGATCCGGAAGAAAATTGAATAAATGCAATGTCATCTGTTTTGACCGGATGAAGCTTGCCGGCATGTGAGATATCGTTTATTTCGTCGATGAGTATACTTTTGGAACGTAGCTGGTCTGCAATATCTGCCATGTTATTGTTCGAGCAAAACGACTGCATCAGATCCAGTGTTTTTGAGTCGGTGTATATATATGGCGCTTCAAGCTTATTAAAAATACGTATCAGTTTAAAACGGTGTTCATCATTGCTGGCTGTTGCAACAGGTACAGGAATAATGCCGCCATACAAGCCTGCCCAAAATGCATCTAGAAAAAATTCATTATTTTCCGTGAGGATGATCAATTGGTCGCCAGGCTTAACGCCCTTCTGTTGAAGGTTAAACAATATGCCTAGTGCGCGGGTTCTCAGGTCGGTGAAGCTGATCTTAGACTCTTCGTTATTGCTGCGTAGATAGCTAATTAAGTGAGAGCTGTTCTGATTGTTGTCGAGTGCTTGCGTTAATGTGTCGAATGACATGATTTACTTTTGGTGGGTGATGTAAGATTGCGTGAATTTTATCTTAACGTAGATTTATCTGCATCATTATGCTGTTTTTAGTTCGTAAATTAATTCCGGGATCAATTTCCATTTGTTGATCAGGCACAGCATCTAGCTTGAATAGTTTTAGCATGATAGCCATATGCAGCTGCATCTCTACATAAGAAAAATATTCGCCAATGCAGCGCCTCGATCCGGCTGAAAAAGGGATAAAGGCTTGTTTGTGCTTGAGGTTGGCGCCGTCATTTATAAAGTGATCGGGATGAAACTCGTTTGGTTTAGCCCATAGTTCAGGATCACGGTGTGTGAAATAGGGAGAAAGATAAATATTCGAGCCAGCAGAAATAGAATAACCCTGTAATACATCATCCTTTACGGCTTTACGGCTGAATAACCAGACCGGTGGGTACAATCGAAGCGCTTCATTGATGCATTGTTTTGTGTAGCCTAAGGCACCCAGTTGATCTGTTGAAATATTATTGTCACTTACCAGAGATGATACTTCTCCGTAGGCAAGGGCTTCGGCAACAGGGTTTTGTGATAATTCATACCATAGCCAGTTAAGTGTTCCACCTGAAGTTTCGTGGCCGGCAATGATCATGGTCATGACCTCATCGATGAGCTCTTTGTCAGACATGTTTTTACCATCTTTATCGGTAGCCGCCATCATGCTGCCCAGTAGATCTTCGCCTTCCTGATTTTTATCGCGACGAGTATCTATGATCTCTTGAATGAGCTTGCCCGACTGGCGAAATTTCATTGCAACAGCCAGGTCACGTGTGGCGTCCTCGGTGAGGAAAGCAAAAGGATTCCCGCCTTGTTCTATAACGAGGTGATCGAAGTCGTTACTAAGCAATGCACGTAGAATCACTTCCAGTGAAAATTCACTCATCTCCGTGGTGATGTCGATGGCCTCCCCCGTCTCCGCTTTTTTTCGCCATTTGGGGATCAGGTTTTGTGTTACCAGCTTTATCATCTCGCATAACTGAAGAATGTTTTTACGGCTAAAAGCGGGCTGTATCATGGTGCGCTGGCGACGCCAGAAATCACCATCGCTAACGATGATGCCATTGCCAAGCAACATTTTTACGCGTTCAAATCCAGGGCCTTTAATATAATTACTGTGGTTGCTGATCAGGACATGTTTCAGAGCATCAGGATTGGTGATCAGATAGCTTAGATCCTTGTTTTTGGGATTGTGGACTTTGACTATATCACCATATTCAGCAAGCAATTTTTTTATGGTTTGCTGTGTTTCAAGGTTTATATCCAAAGTAATCGGCGCATCTGGACCGGGTGCGCGTATTGTTCTGTCGGTGATATCAGGCATAATGGGAGAAAGATAACAGTGTGAGATGCTTCCTGCAATACGCTCAGGCATTAATAATAACAATGAACGCGTCCGGTTATATTACATAAAACATCAGGGAGAGAATGATCTTTCTCAAGTAAATGGACGGATGGTTAAGCAATGGCCGCACGAACGAACTCTGTTAAAGCGTATGGTTGTAAAGTGTCTAATTACTATTGGAATCAGGCATCTCTTGATAAAAAAGATGGTATTTAAAAAGTTGATTTAGATAATAAATATGTTCCTCATCTGGCAACATCTGATCCTGTTGATGGATTTTTTGTCAGGCAATTTTTAATAAGTGAATTAAGTTTATGACCTCAAATCCTTATGCAAAGAATACAGACGAAAATAATTCGCCTGAAAAGAAAGATAACCATACTGTAGAGAATATTAAGCTGCGTCGGCAGATGACTTTAAAAAGAAAATCAGGTCATGTTGTATTAAAGTTTTTATTATTGCTTATTGTTAATGTGGTGTGGCTGACTTGCCGAGTCAAAGTAATAGGGCAGAAAAATATGGATGAGGTTCTGTCTGAACAGCTAACCGTCATCCCCTGTTACTGGCATCAACAACACCTGTTTTGTGGCTGGTATATGTTGCAGCAAATTAAACGAGGGATGAAAGTCGGGTTTTTAGTCAGTCCTTCAGTCGATGGCGAAATTCCGGCAAAAATCGTTTCATCACGTGGTGCCAAGGTGATCAGAGGTTCATCGACCAGAACGGGTGCGAAAGCATTACGCGATATGTTCCAGATTATTACTAAAGATAAAATTTCACCGGTTACTACATCTGATGGTCCAACGGGTCCTATTTTTAAATTCAAACCCGGCGCTGCTATGTTATCTCAAATGACAAAAGCACCGATGCTGCCGATTGCCTGTGCGGCAAAGAGTGCCTGGTATCTAGGGTCATGGGACCGTTTTATGATACCAAAGCCGTTTACAAAGGTAGTCGTTGCAGTAGGTGAGTTTGTTAATGTAGATAAGGCAGAAAAAGATTTATCGCCAGTGCAAACACAAATGGAAGATGCGATTAATGGATTGATGATGCAGGCGAAACAAAGTTTATAATAAAAAAATAAAAGACTGTCCTCGACAACCCTCTTTGATAATTGCTCGACTTGGTCTCCTGAGTCGTTCTACCGCTTGCATCCATGTAAGCGTCCTGCATTACACTACTACCACCTATCCATGGACATATGCATTGCCCTGCCACCTCGTAGGCATGCCCTAATCCGTGGCGAGTCATTTTGTTTTTAATCGATGGGATATTAAGTGGGCATGACGGCTGCCTGTACACAACGCAAAATGTTGTAGTCATACATGCCATCAAGTGCGTCGTAGACAGGTTTGAGTTTTCTGGCACCATCATCAATACTTAATAATGTTTCGTGAATGACATTGATCTCTTGTTCCGCCAGATCGACAACTTCGTTCAGTTTGATTTCACCCTGTTCGATACAGTTGGCGAGATGGCTGTAAACGGTTGTCGTTTTGATGTTGCGTTGTGCGGCTATAGCATCGGCATCCATGCCGCTACGAAATAGCATTAAGCTTTCGTTAACAGTGTCTGTTACATCCTGTTTCATATTGTTTGAGTGTTCGCTTATCGCCTTAAGAAATTCATCTGCGTATTTTTCAAGTTTGCTTTCGCCGACACCGTTAAGCTGTAAAAATTGCTGGTGATTTTCTGGCAGCCGTTCCATCATTTCCATCAGCGTAGCATCGTGAAAGATGACAAAAGGCGGGACATCATTTTCTTCGGCTAATTTTTTACGACAAACACGTAATGCTTCCCATAACAAATTATTGTCCGCGTTATCAGTATTGTATGGTTTTCGTCCTTTGCGTGAAGATTTTTCACGTTTGCTCTCCTTGCGAAGTAACAAGGTTTTTTCGCCACGTAATATCTCCCGGCATGGTTCGTTAAGATGCAGACTGCCATGACCTTCTAAATCAACAGCAAGCAGATTGCGGCTGATAAGTTGTCGAAAGATACTGCGCCATTGTTTGGCATCAAACTCTTTACCAACATTAAAAACACTTAAATTGTCATGCCCAAACTGTTTAACGCGATCATTATCTTTGCCGGTCAATACGTCAATAAGGTAGTTAACACCAAATCGCTGGCCGGTGCGGTGGACGCAGGAAAGTGCTTTTTGTGCAGCGACAGTTGCGTCCCATGTCTCTACAGGCGTTATGCAGTTATCACAATTGCCGCAGGGGTCTTCCAGGGTTTCGTCAAAGTAGTTGAGTAACGACTGGCGTCGACAAGTAGTTATCTCGGTAAAACCGAGCATAGTCTCAAGTTTATGATGTTCGACGCGTTTATATTGTTCTTCAGCTGTCGATGTTGCCATCATCTGTTTGAGTGTTATTACGTCTTTTAAACCATAGGCCATCCAGGCGTTAGCGGGTAATCCATCACGCCCTGCTCTGCCGGTTTCCTGATAATAAGCTTCCATACTTTTTGGTAAATTCAGGTGTGCAACAAAGCGTACATCGGGTTTGTCTATGCCCATGCCAAAAGCAATGGTTGCAACGATAATGACGGCCTCTTCATTGAGGAAGCGGTGCTGGTTTGTCTCTCTTGTCGACGCGGGTAAACCAGCGTGGTATGGCAGAGCGGTAAAACCTTTCTCAGATAGCCATGCTGCGATGGTTTCAACTTTTTTACGTGACAGGCAATAAATGATGCCAGTATCATTTTCGTGTTCGTTTTGTATGAAACGTAATAATGCTGTGCGCGCATTGCTCTGTGCTTCGGTGATACGGTAACAGATATTGGGTCGATCAAAACTTGAAATAAATTCACGGGCATCATTAAGCTGGAGGCGATGTTTGATTTCTGTACGTGTTTTTTCATCTGCGGTTGCGGTTAAGGCAATACGGGGCACGTCAGGAAATTGTTCGTGAAGAAGTGTTAGCCGGATGTAGTCGGGTCGAAAATCGTGGCCCCACTGTGAAACACAATGCGCTTCGTCGATAGCGAAAAGTGAGATATTGGTGCGGTTTAACAAGCTGATAAAGCCGCTTGTTGTGAGTCTTTCCGGTGCAACATATAACATCTCCAGCTTGCCGCTAATTAAATCATCCTCAGTTTGACGACTGGTCTGCGCATCGAGTGTGGAGTTTAGAAAAGCGGCGTTGATGCCGAGTTGCTGCAGTGCAGCCACCTGATCATGCATCAAGGCGATCAGTGGTGAAATAATAATACCTGTGCCGTCACGTACCAGAGAAGGAATCTGGTAACAAAGTGATTTGCCGCCACCTGTTGGCATGAGCACGATAGCATCGCCGGCGTTGATCAATGTCTGTACGATTTCACTTTGTTGCAGGCGAAAATCTGAATAACCAAAAGTGTTTTGTAAGCAATTGAGAGCAGCATCTTCCATGTCTGTACTCCGTGGTAGTCATGTGATTTGAGATAGAAATATTTCAGGTAAATTTTACTCTTAATATTGGGTGCTTGTAACGTGAATTATTTACTTTTTATCTCTCGTTCCCATGCTCCCGCGTGGGAATGCATAGTTTCTTATTTTTTTGGTTGGCATTTACGACTTATTTTTATTTGAGCATTGCGGGTCTCGCCCCGCTGGCGAGTTACTCTTTTTCAACAGCTAAAAAGAGTAACCAGAAAAAGCCGCCACTACAGCTACGCCCCTGCAAAGAGACGCAGGGGTCCCCATCTAGGCAGCACAGCTATCATGCTGTGAAAAAACTCGCAAAAAACGCTCAAACAGTTTTCACAGAAAGCACATGATAACTGTGCTGCCTAGATGGCTTGCTTAAAGGTGGAAGGAAAATCTAAAGAATAAAACAGCCTTTAATGTAAAAACATATACTTCAATATCCGATTTTGTTTATCTTTATTGGTTCCGGGGATCCCTTTTTGTTTGCTGAATGACGCTGTGTTGGTAGAGGAAATTTGCCAGGGAAGGCAAATTTAGCTCTGTGCGCCCGGATGGCGCATCAGAGCGACTCGTTGGCAACACCGCGTCATTCAGGCACCCCGAACGTTTTTCTCGGGGCAAACGAATCGGGATGGCATTCTTTTGGTTACTTTTCTTTTGCTATTGACTAAATTTGTCTGGAACAAATTTGAACGAGCTTTGCTCGGCCCGTAGGGTGGATTACAGGGAAGTAATCCATAAAGAAAAGTAACTCGCC
>DAOWFN010000185.1 GCA_030637945.1 Gammaproteobacteria bacterium | reverse complement strand
CCAGGGCCACCTAATAAAATTAGTTTCATTTTTTTCTCACTTTGCATTGCTTAAGTTTTATGTAAAAAAATACCTACGCATGTTTCCATGAAGTAGGCATTTTTTTAGCTTTTAAAGGCACTCTCAAACTTCGTGCCGGGTTTGATTTCCCATTGTTGTTCAAGACCATACTCTCGAATCAGCGCATCAACCGTTTCCTGACCAAAGTCGCGCATGACTTCACCTAATACCATTCGTGCAGCATTCCGGTTATAGCCACTGCCAAGATTAGAGTGCATGGCGATCAGTTCATGTGCTTTTTCGAGAGTCATGGACTTTTGTGCTTCAACTGAGCTTTATTTTATTTTGAAGTCAGGACATTTTTTCTTGACCATGACTTTTTTCAGTTGTACGTATTTTGGTAAGCCGTTTTTGCCGTACGCAGGATAGTCTTCACCCCGGATTAAAGGCTCTAAATATTCACGACATTTTTTAGTAATACCGAAACCGTCTTTTGAGATGAAGCCCTTAGGCATCATCTTCTCAACGTTAGCCACTTTGCTCAGTGGTGCCATTTCAACTTTCCACCTGTAAGGCTTGTTGCTAATGCGTTTGATCGCAGGCATGACAGAGTTATGGCCTTTTAGTGCGTATTCAACAGCTGCTTTACCCGTTGCGTAAGCTTGATCAACGTCTGATTTAGACGCGATGTGACGTGCAGCACGTTGCATGTAGTCAGCAACGCCCCAGTGGTATTTATGGCCGAGTTTTTTCTGGATCATTTCGGCAACAACGGGTGCAGCGCCGCCTAACTGGCTGTGACCGAATGCATCTTTTAGGCCTGTTTCAGCAAGGAATTTACCGTTTGGCCAGGCAACACCTTCAGAAACAACCACTGTGCAGTAGCCGAATTTTTTAACTTTTTCGTTAACATTCTTAAGGAATTTACCCTGGTTAAATTTCACTTCAGGGAACAATACAACGATCGGAATTTCGTGATCGTCTGTAGATGCCATTGCGCCAGCTGCCGCGATCCAGCCAGCGTGACGACCCATCACTTCGAGGACGAATACTTTCGTCGATGTTTTACACATAGAAGCAACGTCATAACTTGCTTCTAATGTAGAAATTGCAATGTATTTTGCAACAGAACCAAAACCCGGGCAGTTATCTGTAATAGGTAAATCATTATCAACCGTTTTAGGTACGTGAACAGCAGTAATAGGGTAGCCCATCTTTTTACCGATCTGGGATATTTTCAAACAGGTGTCAGCAGAATCACCGCCACCGTTGTAGAAGAAGTAACCGATGTTGTGTGCTTTGAAAACTTCGATCAAGCGTTCGTATTCAGCTTTATTATCTTCCAGGCTTTTTAATTTGAATCGACATGAACCAAAAGCACCGGATGGTGTGCAACGAAGACCAGCAATGGTCGATTTTGTTTCTTTGCTGGTATCGATTAACTCTTCGGTTAATGCACCGATGATGCCGCTTGCGCCAGCATACACTTTACCAATTTTATCTTTATGCTTACGTGCGGTTTCAATTACACCACATGCTGATGCGTTGATAACTGCAGTTACACCACCAGATTGTGCATAAAATGCGTTCATTTTGCTCATAATGTTCCTCGGGGATACGCTTTATAAATGATTAATTATTTTTGATTAATTGTTTTCTTTTTCTTGTTGTAAGTCTTTTTCTTTGTCGGCATGAACCTGTAATAAGGTCGTGGTGCAATCAGCGATGTCATCAAACTCTGATTTACCTGTGCCGTATTGTTGAAAACCCTTGTAATAAAATTGACTTCGATATGCTCGATCGTCAGTTTTTATGATGATGAAACTGGTTTTGCCGACCTGCCAGAATATAGCCGGGCATACGGTTAATTCTCGATCGTGCGGGAACATTTTAATTTCAACATCGGCCAGTTGTATGTCTAAATCCTGATCTGGCCAGCGTTCTTTTAAAGTAGTATTAACAGCCCACTGTTCAGCATCGGTAAAATCTTTAATTATTGACATTTTGAATGACGTATAGATTTTCTTGGGTGGCGAGACTACCTTAATTTATCTTAAATTTCAGCCCCCAAATTGGCATACTATCCCCAAATAGTCCTTATTGCACACGTGAATTAATGCAGAGCGTTCATGTTTTCAACGCCGTTTTTCAACTCATTTTCAGTGGCGTCACGTACTTCTTGTACGGTGATGTTATAAGTAATGGTCTTGCCCGCAAAAGGATGATTGCCATCGACTGTTAATTTGCCATCTTCTATGTGCGTCACGCGGAAAATTTTGCTCTCACCATTGTCATTCTGAAATTCGACTTCAGCACCGATGGAATGAAACTGTGGCGGTACGTTTTCAATGTCGTCAGAAAAGGTTAGTTCTGGCTGGTGTGGACCAAAACCTTCTTCAGGTGTTAACGAAACATGAACCAGGTCACCAACCTGGTGACCCTCGAGTGCGATCTCGATTTTTTCGATAACCTGACTTTTTGCGCCCTGGATGTACTGGATAGGCATATCGATGCGTTCCAGGATATTATCGTCGTCATCTGTGATGGTGTAGATGAGTGAAACAAATTTGTTATTGGTGATTTTATCTGACATGTGTTCGTTAATGTGGCTGTGAAATAAAGCACGCATTTTACACGCTTCTCTAGCTGTTTGCAGGTAGCAAAAGTGGGTGGTTTTGAGAAGATTATTGAACCGCAGATTATGGCAGGACGCCCGTAAGTAGAATAACGCAGGAGCAGTTATCGAGACGTTGAGACGCAGAGGAAAAGCTTTTTACTGTTAATAACGCCTACGGCGCTATTAACAAATTAAAACTCAGCGCCTCCGCGTCTCTGCGGTAAATATTTTTGTTTTGTGTCTAGCCGGTCTTAGAAAGGTATAATAGACGTGTTTTTACAACAGGTGGTTTTATGGAATCTAGTGGTGGTTGCGCGGCGAGCGAGCCGTTTGCATTACGCGTATTAGGCGATAGCATGTTGCCTGAATTTTCCGAGGGAGCTGTGATTATCATTGATCCGGCCGGTGCTATCCGTGATGGTTGCTTTGTTATGGCTGAAGTCAAAAATGAGTACATCTTTCGCCAGTTGCGTATCGTTGATGAAAAATATTATCTGCAGCCGTTGAATGACTTATACGATACGGTAGAGATCAGCGGGCAGGATGTGATTCAAGGGGTGGTCACGCAGAAGGCGGGCAGGCGCCGTAAGGATCATAAACACTATGGTAGAGACAGTGAATAGTTAGTAGTGAATAACTAATAGTTAAAAACAAAAGCTTTATTGTCATATTTTATCGATAGTGAAAAAATTCACTATTCACTATTCACTATTCACTATTCACTGCTCTTAAGCAACAATTGTGCGTCTATCCGGATGCATAAACGCT
>DAOWFN010000154.1 GCA_030637945.1 Gammaproteobacteria bacterium | reverse complement strand
TCTTTGTACTCACGGGTGTGCACCGAAAAGACATTAAACGTATACGCCAGCAGGCCGAGCAGGAAGATTCCCCCATCACCAGTTCTGCTTCATTGAGTGGTGAAATCATTGCAAGATGGAACAGCATGGAAGAGTTCCTGGATGACAAAAACAAACCCCGGCCGCTACTGAAAAGCGGAACAAATGATGATGCTGGATTTGAGCAGCTGGTATCCAGCGTCAACAAGGATGTCAGGCCCAAAGTTATTCTTGAGGAATGGTTACGGCTTAATATTGTGCGTATGAAGGATGATTATGTCGTTCTAAACAAATCTGCCTTCGTTACTAATAAAGAATTTAAAGAAATGGCTTATTACCTTGGGCATCATGTGCACGACCATCTGGCAAGTTGTGTTAACAATATATTGGCCGAAGATGAGCCCATGCTGGAGCGCAGCGTGTATTACGCTTCCTTGACCGAAGACTCAGTGAATAAACTAAACACTATTGCCAATAAAAAAGGCAATGAATTATTGCAGCATTTAAACAAACAGGCGATCAAGCTTTACGATGCTGACAAAAATAAAGCGGATGCAAATTATCGAATGCGACTGGGTGTTTACTGGTATCAGGCACAACTTGATACCCACCCTGATACTGATAAGGACTCTGAGCAATGAGCAATATTTATCGAACACTTATTATTCTACTGGTTATCGGTTTTACTGCATGCACATCTAACCAGCCGAGCATGCGTGCTGCTGATGGTGAAGACGAAGATATCGGCCTGGGCGGTACAGGCTTACTGGCTACTGGCGATGATAGCGGCCTGGGTGGCACCGGCATTCTGGGTGAAATAACCGGTTTTGGAAGTATTTTTGTAAATGGTGTTGAAATCGAATACGACAATGAAACCCATTTCACTGTAAATGGCAATACGGTCGCACATCAACAGCTGGAAATTGGAGATGTTGTTGAGGTACTCACTACGGACGATAACAAACATACTCAGGCTCAGATAATTAACCTGCGGCATGAAGTCATTGGCAAAGTAGAATCCGTTGACCCACAAACGTTTAGTTTCATCGTACACGGCCAAACGGTCATTCAGCCTATAAATAAAAGACAATTACCTGTCGT
This sequence comes from Gammaproteobacteria bacterium, assembly GCA_030637945.1. Classification (GTDB taxonomy): domain Bacteria; phylum Pseudomonadota; class Gammaproteobacteria; order SZUA-229; family SZUA-229. The sequence continues at coordinate 2,210 of DAOWFN010000154.1, read as the reverse complement.
TGGAACATCGGTAGCTGTCTCTGGTTTCCGTGTAAATAAAAAAACCATCGTATCTACCCGGGTGATCCCTGCTGACGCTAAACCGGCCTTATTACGAACACATACCGAGTTACCGTTTAAAGAAAAAACCACACATTGGCTGATACAGATGCACGTGCAGAATGATAAAGCGGTTTTCCAGCTGGATGGTACTGCGCACACTTTAAGCATTAAGGAAGAAACTAAAGAATCATTGTCAAACCGTTTGGGAATCAGGATTTTGCAACTACAGAAACCAGCAACTGGCCAGCTTAAACTTGAACGGGTTATTGATCCAACGGATATGCAACGCGGTCAACTCGCTCCAATTCCTATGCAGCGACATGACGGCAATGGCTATAAGCTACAGAAACGTATGATGAGGTCGAAATCAGGAGCGGGATCAGGATCAGGAACAGGGGGAGGAACGGGGAAGAAAAAACGGTGAGTTTATCTAACCAGGGGCAGAATTAATCAGGGTTTTTACCGATTTCTACTTCGACTGTTTTACCACCATCCCCATGTACAGAATCATAGGCACGGACCACGACCTTCTTTACACCCGCAGGAATTTTTATATGGCTAAGTGAACGCGTGAACGGTTGCTCACTCACATGAGGATGCGCCAATATGCGAGTTGCAATCACAGCACCATCGGGCGTCAGCACCTCCCACCTGTTTGCATAGTGATCCCAACCTTCATCCCGATGCATCACAGTGACATAAAACGTACACTCATCATCGCACTGTATTTTTACATCCACAACATCTGCTTCGTTGGCAACAGCAGCCGCTGATAACAGGAACAGGCAATAACCAATAATATGGTTCATGTGAGATTTATAAAAGGTGACGGAGAAATTAATATTCATCATTTTGTATAGTAAATCCCCGGTATCCAGCTTTTTTTAATTTCACTGGTTTTTTCAATATCTACTTTACCTTCATCAATAAATGTAAAAACATTCAGACCAATGCGTATACAGTCTTTATGATGCAATTGCCGTTTATCTATTTTTTCCTCATTAACGAATGAACCATTGGTACTGCCCAGATCTTCGAGATAATAAACCACTTTGCCTTCATCGTTGGTTTCACGAATAACTTGAGCGTGCTCATTGCTAACTTCCAGATTATCAATTTGTATCTGATTATCGGCAGTTCGTCCAAACTTTAGCTCAGATTCCTCGATCTCAAATTTGTTTGCGACCACGCCGTCTACCGTTTGTATTATCGCTGCCATATTATTTATCTCCGAGATATTTTAACGAGAAGGTAACAAGCGCCATAAGAAATAACTATTTCACATTATTGGTAACCCTATATTAGTGGGATTAAATAGATCTGTCTCCTTTTATCCGGCAAAGAAAAAATATAAAAGACACAGAAGCCATAACAAAAATGAACGTGTAGAATTCACGTATTCATCATTTTCAACGGAGTAGCCTCATAATGGGCAGAGCCTATCAAAATCGCAAAGAATCGATGGCTAAAACATCGGACGCCAAGGCCAAGGTCTACAGTAAATACGGCCGTGAGATTTATGTATGCGCCAAGGCTGGGGGAACCGATCCAGAAGGCAACCTGGCATTACGGGGGCTGATCGACAGGGCCAAAAAGGACCAGGTGCCTAGCCACGTGATTACAAAAGCCATCGACAAGGCCAAAGGTGGTGGTGGTGAAGATTTCTCTCCTGCCATCTACGAGGGGTATGGCCCAGGCGGCTGCATGGTGATGATCGAATGCCTCACCGACAACCCCAACCGCACTTTTGGTGATGTACGCCAGTGTTTCACCAAAACAAAATGCAAGATTGGTACCCAGGGAAGCGTAAGCCATATGTTCGATCACAGTGCCATTCTGGCATTCAAGGGCGATGATGAAGACGCCGCCCTTGAGGCCTTGCTCATGGCTGATATTGATGTCACCGACATTGAAAACGAAGGCGGAAAAATAACTGTATTCGCACCCAACACCGAGTACTTCAAAGCCAAACAAGCATTAATAGATGCGTTTGAAGGCATCGATTTTGAAGTCGACGAAATTCAGTACTTGCCACAAAGTACCGCGCCTATAACAGGTGATGATATAGAGATGTTTGATAAGTTTTTAGATATGCTCAATGACCTGGACGATGTGCAAAACATTTATCACAATGTTGGGAACTAAGACCACTGACCTCAAATAGCTGG